>JBCCLG010000011.1:0-21413 GCA_039027015.1 Acidobacteriota bacterium
CACCGCACCAGAACCATGGAAAGACCCGCCATTCTCGAACGCGCCGGCCACCTGGCCGAAATGACCCGCAGCAGGCTTCTGCTCGCGCTGGACGCGCACGAGCTCACAGTGGGCGAGATGTGCGCGATTCTCCAGCTTCCCCAAAGCACGGTGAGCCGCCACCTGAAGATCTTGGCCGATGGCGGTTGGGTGGAGAGCCGCCGCGACGGCACCAGCAACCTCTACCGGCTCGCGTCGCTCGACGAAACGTCCTCCACGCTCTGGGCCCTGGTGCGCGACGAGATTACAAAGACGGCGGACGCCGATCAGGATCGCCGGCGCCTGGAAACCGTCCTTCAAAAGCGCCGGTCGCGCTCCCAGGAGTTTTTCAGCTCCACCGCCGACGATTGGGATCGGCTGCGGGACGACCTCTTCGGCCGCCGGTTCGACTTAGAGGCCCTTCTCGGCCTGATGGATCCCGGCTGGCGAGTGGGCGATCTGGGCTGCGGCACGGGCCGAACCACGCGCGCCCTCGCTCCCTTCGTGCGTGAGGTCGTGGCCATCGACGGATCGAGCGCGATGCTCGATGCGGCCCGCATGCGGCTGGCCGACTGCGACAACGTGCGGCTCAAGAATGGCGATCTCGAGCGCCTGCCCCTGGCCGATCAGAGCCTCGACGCCGCGACCCTGATTCTGGCCCTCCACCACGTGCCCGATCCCCAGCAGGTTCTTCGGGAGGCCCACAGGGTGCTGCGACCCGGCGGCCGCTTCGTCGCCCTCGACATGCTGCCTCACGGGCACGAGGAATACCGGCAGGAGATGGGCCACGTCTGGCTCGGCTTCGAGGAGGGCCAAATGCGCGCAGCCCTCGAGTCCTGCGGCTTCACCGGTCTCCGCTTTGCGCCGCTGCGCCCGGACCCCACCTCCAAAGGTCCGAGTCTCTTTGTGATTTCAGCAGGCGCCGGCGAGGTTCGCGACGCGAGGACAGGAACCTCCGTTGGCCAGAGCGCCTCGACGCCCGACGCCCTCAACCGACTCCACGTATCGCCTTCAGGTCCGCCCGCCGCGGCACCGGATTTCTAACCCCGGGCTCTGACGAGTCTCGGTTCATTCAAAGGAGCAATCCATGAGCGTTGCAACCGTTACTGATACTTCCGTCCACCCGTTCGTGGCCGCCAAAGAGGCCGGCCGCGAGCCCTTCAAGGTCGCCGACCTTTCCCTGGCCGAGTTTGGCCGTAAAGAGATTCGCCTCGCCGAGCACGAGATGCCTGGCCTGATGGCCGTACGCGAGAAGTACGGCGCCGAGAAGCCTCTCGCCGGCCATCGCATCATGGGCAGCCTGCACATGACCGTGCAGACGGCCGTCCTGGCCGAGACCCTCGCGGCCCTCGGCGCCGACGTACGCTGGGTGTCCTGCAACATCTTCTCGACCCAGGACCACGCCGCGGCCGCGACCGTGGTGGGTCACCCGGACGCCGGCGGCACCGTCGATAATCCTCAGGGCATCCCAGTCTTTGCCTGGAAGGGCGAGACTCTTCCGGAGTACTGGTGGTGCACCGAGCAGGCCCTTGTGTGGCCCGATGGCTCCGGCCCGACCCTGATCGTCGACGACGGCGGTGACGCCACCCTTCTGGTGCACAAGGGCGTTGAGTTCGAGAAGGCTGGCGAAGTCCCCGCTTTCGATGAGGAGAACGATCCCGAAGAGTGGGGCGTGATTCTCGACCTGCTGCGCAACAGCCTGGCCGACGATCCGAAGCGCTGGCACCGCTGCGCGGAGAAGATCCAGGGCGTTTCCGAGGAGACCACCACCGGCGTGCATCGCCTCTACCAGATGGCCGAAGCAGGCGAGCTGCTCTTCCCGGCGATCAACGTCAACGACTCCGTCACCAAGTCGAAGTTCGACAACATCTACGGCTGCCGCCACTCCCTGATTGACGGCCTCAACCGCGCTACCGACGTGATGCTCTCCGGCAAGGTCGCCGTGGTCGCGGGCTACGGCGAAGTCGGCAAGGGCTGCGTCCAGGCTCTCAAGGGTCAGGGCTGCCGCGTGGTGGTGACCGAGATCGACCCGATCTGCGCCCTCCAGGCCGCGATGGAAGGCTACGAGGTCAACACCCTCGAGGCCATGGTCGAGACCGCCGACATCTTCATCACCACCACCGGCAACTACGACATCATCACCGCCGACCACATGAGCCGCATGAAGAATAAGGCGATCGTGGGCAACATCGGCCACTTCGACAACGAGATCGACATGGCGGGCCTCAAGAAGCTGCCCGGCGTCGAGGCTGTGAACATCAAGCCGCAGTACGACGAGTTCGTCTTCCCGGACGGCAAGAGCATCCTGATCCTCGCTGAAGGTCGCCTGCTCAACCTCGGCTGCGCCACCGGCCACCCGAGCTTCGTGATGTCGGCGTCCTTCACCAACCAGGTGATCGCCCAGATCGAGCTGGCTCAGAACGCCGACCGCTACGAGAACCGCGTCTACATGCTGCCGAAGATCCTCGATGAGGAGGTCGCTCGCCTCCACCTCGATCATCTCGGCGTGAAGCTGACGGAGCTGACCGAGAAGCAGGCTGACTACATCGGCGTGCCGCAGGCCGGTCCGTACAAGCCCGAGTACTACCGCTACTGATCGCGGTGCCCTTGGCTGGCGCCGGTCTCTCGCAGGCGAGACCGCCGGCCGCCAGCCCGCCCTCCGGGATAGCTCGGAGGAGCCTTGATTTTTGAGCGGACCCCCGGCGCAGCCGGGGCGTCCGCCTTTCTGCTTCTGGCGGGTTTTCTGCGCGGCCCTTTGCCGGGTTCAGCAGGCGCTCTCGAGATCATCGTCCTGGCCGCGAATCTGCTGCACCGGAATCCCGAGATCGAGGCGCGACCAGGCGCGGTCGGCGGTTAGAGCCGAAATTTCGAAGCGCTGAGCCAGGGCCAGGCAGGCCCGATCGCCCAGGGACAGCCCCAAAGCCTTGGTGGTCAGGCGAAGCTCGGCCACGCCGGTGGCGTCGAGTTCGCTGAACGGGATGACCACAACTCCCAAAGACTCGAAGTAGCGCATGGCGTCACGCAGGTCCGCGCCGTACTCCAGCGACTTGCTCAGCACCTCGGCCCAGTTGACGGCCGAAAGCACCGAGACATCGAGCACCGAAGCCACGAAGTCGCTCCCGGGCTCCCTGCGCAGAAGCGCCAGAATCGCCGAGGCGTCGAGCGCGTAGGCCAGAGGATTCTCGCGGACTTCGCCGCCGCGGGGCCCGCGCCGCCGGCCGCGAGGCGCGGCTCCCGTGCCGTCGCTCGGCGCGTCTCCCTTCGGGCTCATTCGTTCTCTCGGCGCCTCTGGGCGATCAGCTCCTCGGCGAGGCTGACCTCAGGCGGCAGGTGGGCGAATCTGTCCTGGAGTCGCCTCAGAACGTTCTCGCGCGACTCGATCATCAGCCGTCCGTCCTCGACTCGCGACACCAGCTCGCAGCCGGGCTCGAGCTTCAGCTGACGCCTCAGCTTGGCGGGTATCAAGACGCGCCCCTCGGGCGTCATGCGTAGCTTTGGGCTCTTTTTGTCAGAATCAGACATAACGGAGAAAATTTGCCATTTTAAGTGAAATATGTCAAGAAGCGAGCCCCGGGCCATATCTTTTCTCCGCCGCGGCGAGAAGGATGTCGTTTCTTGGAACGACAAAACGCCCGGGGCGTAAGATAAGAGTCGGCCAAAGCAGGCGGGCGGTCTCATCCGATTGGAGACGATGATGAGCGGGACGGCACAGACCCTGAAAGGCAGCGAGTCCTCACCCCGGAGCGAGGGCGGCGCGGTCGGCTCTAGAAGGCCGGTCTTTTCCGCCCTGGGCGTCACGAAGATCTACGACATGGGCGAGGTCCAGGTGCAGGCTCTGCGCGGAGTGGATCTTGAACTCTATGAATCGGAGTTCACGGTTCTGCTCGGTCCCTCCGGCTCCGGTAAGTCGACTCTTCTCAACATCCTCGGCGGTCTCGACACGCCCACCGGCGGACAGGTCTTCTATCGCGGGGGCGAGCTGACGGCAGCGGGAGAGCGCGAGCTGACCGCCTACCGGCGCAATCACGTGGGCTTTGTCTTCCAGTTCTACAACCTGATTCCAGCGCTCACCGCGAAAGAAAACGTCGCGCTGGTGACCGAGATCGCGCCGGATCCTCTGGCCCCGGAAGAGGCCCTCGACCTCGTCGGCCTTTCGGACCGGCTGGACCACTTCCCGGCGCAGCTTTCCGGCGGGCAGCAGCAGCGGGTCGCGATCGCCCGGGCGATCGCCAAACAGCCCGACGTGCTGCTGTGCGACGAGCCCACCGGCGCTCTCGACGTCACCACAGGAGTCGTGGTGCTCGAGGCGATCGAAAGGGTCAACAGGGAATTGGGCACCACCACGGCGGTGATCACCCACAACGCGGACATCTCCGCCATGGCCGATCGGGTGGTTTCGCTTTCCGACGGACGAATCTCCAGCGTCGAGCGCAACCGGAGCAAGGTCTTACCCAGCGAGCTGCGCTGGTAAGGAACGCGATGCGCGCTATACACCGCAAGCTCTTCCGGGACCTGTGGGAGATCAAAGGCCAGGTGGTTGCCATCGCCTCGGTGATCGGCATCGGCATCGCGATGTTCATCGCCTACCTCTCCACCTTCGACTCGCTCCAGCGCACCCAGGAGGCCTTCTACGACCGGTACCGCTTCGGCGAGGTCTTCGCCAGCCTGAAGCGGGCGCCGACCTCCCTCACGGGGCGCATCGCCGAGATTCCGGGCGTTGCCCAGGTGCAGACCCGGGTGGTGGCGGACGTCACCCTGGACGTAGAGGGCATGAGCGAGCCGGTGACCGGTCGGCTGGTCTCGGTTCCGGAGTCGCGGACGCCCATGCTCAACGATCTGGCGCTGCGCAAGGGGCGCTACCTGGAGCCGGGCCGCAGTGATGAGGTGGTGATTTCCGAAGGATTTGCCACCGCCCATGAGCTGCTGCCGGGAGACTCTCTGGTCGCCTTGATCAACGGCAGCCGACGGCGGCTCGACATCGTCGGCATCGCGCTTTCCCCTGAGTTCACCTATACGATTCGGCCCGGCGACCTGGTGCCCGACGACTCCCGCTTCGGGATCGTGTGGATGGGGCATAAGGCCCTCGCGACGGCCTTCGACATGGAGGGAGGCTTCAATGACCTCTCGCTGCAGCTTAGCCAGGGGGCCACGACCGCGGAGGTGATCGCTCGGCTCGACAGGCTGCTCGAGCCCTATGGCGGATTGGGGGCGATTCCGAGAGATCTGCAGATCTCGCACTGGTATCTCAACAACGAGCTGAACCAGCTGCAGGGCTTCGGCGTCATGATCCCGTTCATCTTCATGTCGGTGGCGGTCTTTCTGCTGAACGTGGTCCTCTCGCGCATCATCTCCGTGCAGCGAGAGCAGATCGCTGCGCTCAAGGCGCTCGGCTACCAAAACCACGAGGTCGGCTGGCACTACGGTCTGTGGAGCCTGTCGATTTCGGCCTTGGGCGGCGGCTTTGGAGTGGCCCTCGGCCGCGTTTTGGGCGGCGGCATGCTGAGCCTCTACAACGACTACTTCCGCTTCCCATTTCTCGAGCAGAATCTCTCGCTGCAGGTGGTGCTCGGAGCCGTGTCGATCAGCCTGGCGGCGGCGGTTCTAGGCTCCGTCCGCTCGGTGCGTCAGGCGGTGCAGCTGCCGCCGGCCGAAGCCATGCGCCCGGAGCCTCCGGCGCGCTATCGCCGAACCCTGGTCGAGCGGCTGGGCCTTGAGAAGCTGCTCTCGCAGCCTGCGCGCATCGTGCTTCGCAACCTCGAGAGGCAGCCCCTGCGGGCGCTGGCGTCGATCGCGGGCATCGCCGCGAGCGGCGGACTGCTGGTCATCGGGCTCTTCATGCTCGACTCGATCGAGGTCATCCTCGACCAGCAGTTCTTCGTGTCCCAGCGTCAGGACATCACGGTGTCGTTCGTGGAGCCGCGCTCCGCGGCGGCCCTCCACGAGATCCACCGGCTGCCGGGCGTCCTCAGCGCCGAGCCGGCGCGAAACCTGTCGGTAAGGCTGCGGGCCGGCCACCGGAGCCGGCAGACCGGGGTTACCGGCCTGGTGGGTGAGCCGCGCCTTCAGCGCGTGGTCGACTCCGGGGACGCGGTGCGCAGTCTGCCTCCCGACGGCATTTTGATGACCTCGATGCTGGCGGAGGTTCTCGGCGTCGAGCGGGGCTCGGAGGTGATCCTCGAAGTTCTCGAGGGCGCTCGACCGGCGCGCCGGGCCCAGGTGGTTGACCTGGTCGATCAATACGTGGGAACCGCCATCTACATGGATATCGACGCCCTGCGCCGCCTGATGCGCGAGGGCCCGGTGCTCACGGGCGCCTATCTGCAGATCGACAGCCGCGCCGCCGTCGAGCTTTACCAGGACCTCAAGGACCTGCCGTCGGTGGCCGGCGTGGCCATCAAGAAAGCGGCCGTCGAGACCATGCAGGCCCAGCTCGATCAATCGATGGGCGTGCTGATCCTGTTCAATATCCTCTTCGCGTCGATCATCACGGTGGGGGTGGTCTACAACGCGGCGCGCATCGCGCTGTCCGAGCGGAGCCGGGAGCTGGCGAGTCTGCGGGTGCTCGGTTTTACCCGCGCCGAAATCTCGTTCATTCTGCTCGGCGAGCTGGCGGTTCTCACGGCGCTAGCGATTCCCGTCGGAATGCTCGTAGGCCGCGGCCTGGCCGCTCTTCTCACCGCCAGCGTGCGTTCCGAGCTCTTTCGTTTTCCGCTGATCGTTTCCGTTCCAACCTATGCCTTGACCGCCCTCGTGGTCCTCGGCGCTTCGGCGCTGTCGGGCTTCCTGGTGCGGCGACAGCTCGACCACCTGGACCTCGTCGAGGTCCTCAAGACCCGGGAGTAAGGCCGTGGCCACCCAAGAAAAGCGCGCCAGGCTGATGCGCCGACTCGTCGGCGCGGCCTGCGCCGTGATCGTCCTCACGCTGATCGTCCTCGCCGCTCAGCCGACGCCGGTACCCGCGGACTTTGCGGTCGCTCGCACCGGCGCCCTTCAGGTCACCCTCGATGAGGAGGGCGAGACTCGGGTGCGAGATCGCTTCGTGGTCTCGGCGCCGGTGGCCGGCCGGCTGCTGCGCATCGAGCTGGAGCCCGGAGATCCCGTGATCGCCGGAGAAACCGTGCTCGCCACCTTCCAGCCCTCCGCCCCCGCACCCCTCGACGCGCGCCAGGAGCAGTCGGCGCGCGCCAGGGTCGACGCCGCCAGGGCCGCGCTCGGCCGGGCTCGAGCGACCCTGAAGACCCGCGAAGCCGAGCTGGCGTTCGCGCGCACCAGCCTCGAGCGTCAGGAGCGGCTCGCGGCCCAGCAGGTGGTGGCCACGGAGAGGCTCGATCAGGCGCGGCTCGAAAAAGAGCGGCTGGAAGAGTCCCTGAAGGCCGACGACTTCGCCGTCAAGGCGGCCGAGCATGATCTTCTCGCCGCCCAGGCGCAGCTTCTCCAGGCCACCGGCTCGGGCGACGTCGGCGAGCCGATCGTGCTCTTTTCCCCGGTCGACGGCACGGTGCTGCGCCGCCTGCGCGAGTCCGAGTCGGTGGTGCCCGCCGGCGAGCCGCTGCTCGAGGTCGGTGACTCCGCCAACCTCGAGATCGTGTCGGACTATCTATCCACCGACGCGGTGCGCATCCAGCCCGGCCAGCCCGTGTCGATCGAGCAGTGGGGTGGAGAAGGGCCGCTCAACGGCCGCGTGCGCCGGGTCGAGCCGTCGGGATTCACCAAGATTTCGGCGCTCGGCGTCGAGGAGCAGAGGGTCAACATCCTGATCGACGTGGAGGATCCCAAGGAGCGCTGGCAGAACCTCGGCGATGGCTTCAGGGTGGAGGTCAGGGTCATCACCTGGCAGCAGGAGAATGTGCTGCTGGTGCCCACGAGCGCTCTCTACCGAATCGACGAGGGCTGGGGCGTCTTCGTGGTCGAGGAAGGGCGCGCCGCCGCGCGGTCGGTCACCCTCGGCCAGCGAAGCGGCCTCGAAGCCCAGATTCTCGAAGGCTTGACCGAGGGGGAAACAGTGATCGTCCACCCCTCGGACAAGATCGTCGACGGGGTGGGGGTGGAGGAGCGGCAGAGCTAGCTTAGGGTCCTCGACGAGCCATCTATCCAGGCTTCGGGGGGGGAGGGTGCTAGATTAGGCAGGTATTTACCCGGGCTCTGCACTTTCCGCATGAGATCAGGAGGCGATGGCGGTATGTATCTCGACCCGCGCTTCGTGCGCACGCTGCTCTTTAGGTCTCGGGGCTTTCGGCGCTTCACCCAGGACTCGCCGATTCTGCCCAACGTGTGGCAGGCGTATGCCGAGTGGCCGCGGGAGCCTCAGGATCTCCTGCTGACCCCGCATCTGCGCTCCTCCGCCTCCGCGGTCGGCTCCGTGCTGCAGCACAACCTGCGCAGTGCGGGACTGGAGTATCGCTCGCGGGTGGTATGGAACGACTTCCACGTGGCGGTCAGCCTGCGCTTCGATGACCTCCTGCGCTTCGTGCTGCCGGCCACGTCCTGGTGGGCTCACGAGGTGTGGGATCACCGTCAGGATCTGCAGCGGATTCTCAGCGAGCCGCGGTGGGCCGACCAGCTAGGAAAAGCCCTCAAAAAGTTTCAGAAAACCGGTTCGGTTCCCGCGGGCATGACCAGCGCTCCGACTCTCCTGTGGATGGCCAATCTGGTAGGAGCCATCCGTCACGTTGCGGGGCTCAAGGACACCCGACGGCGCCATACCCCCTCTTTCCGCAGCATCTCGCGGGCTCTGGCTGAGCCTACGGAGGCGTGGGCGGAAGACGAAGGCCAGGAGCCGTGGCGGCTGCGCGAGGGAGGGCCGGCCGAGGAGCCGGCGCCGGTTCCCGAGGAGCGCGCCATCTGGCGGGTCGACCTCAATCGTTCGGTGAGCACCGCGGTGCGCGCGTCGGTACGCACGGTCAAGGGTGACGCCGCGCGCCACCTTTTTGAGGTCGACACCAGCCGGCTGCACTGGGTGGTGATCGACAGCGGGATCGACGCCCAGCACCCGGCCTTTTTCGATTCCCGCGCGCTGCGCAAGGAGGGCCTCGATCCCGACGAGGTCAGCGAAGCGCCAGAGGGCCTTCCCTGGGCGCGGCTCACCCGCGTCGAGCGCACCTATGACTTCACCCGCATCCGCAAGCTGCTCGATCTCGACCTGCTGGAGCGAGACGGCGAGCTGCCCGAGAGCCTGCGCCGGGCGCTCGACGGCAGCGAGCGGCTGCGCAGCGAGCTGGAAGACCTGAAGCTCCACCTCACCAAGGGGCGCCAGATCGACTGGGCGCTGCTCGAGCCCTTTCTGCGGATTCCCCATGACGACGCCTATAAACCTCCGACCGCAAGCCACGGCACCCACGTCGCGGGCATCCTCGGAGCGCGCGGCTACCGGCAGGGCAGATCCCTGAGGCCGGGCGGCATGTGCCCCGACATCAGGCTCTGGGATCTGAGAGTCGTGGGCGGTGATGGCGACTCCACAGGTCCAGCCGACGACAGCGAATTCAGCGTCATTTCGGCGCTTCAATTCGTCTCGTGGCTCAACGCCCATAAGGACTACCTCGCCGTTCACGGGGCCAACCTCAGCCTGTCGATCGAGCAGCAGGTCGAGAGCTTCGCCTGCGGCTCCACGCCGGTGTGCGAAGAATCCAACCGGCTGATGGCGTCGGGCGTGGTGGTGGTCGCGGCGGCCGGCAACTACGGCTATCAGTCCTTCTTGACGGAGCAGGGCCAGGTTGAGGGTTTTATGAGCCTCTCGATCACCGACCCGGGAAACGCCGAGCGGGTGCTCACGGTGGGAGCGACCCATCGCGTCAGCCCACACACCTACGGCGTCAGCTACTTTTCGAGCCGCGGCCCCACGGGCGACGGGCGCCTCAAGCCCGATCTGGTGGCCCCGGGGGAGAAGATTCAGGCGCCGGTTCCGAACGGCCGCTGGGAGGTCAAAGACGGAACCAGCATGGCGGCGCCCCACGTCAGCGGCTCGGCGGCGCTGCTCATGGCTCGTCACATGGAGCTGATGGGCAAATCCGACAAGGTCAAAAAGATTCTCTGCTCGACGGCCACCGACCTCGGGCGCGAGAGGTACTTTCAGGGCCACGGGCTGGTCGACGCGCTGCGCGCGCTGCAGTCCGTCTAGGAGGCCCGGTGGAGAAAAGGGGAGAGAGATGCTGCTGAAGCTCGAGGCGCTCAAGGCGCGGCACGGCGACTGCCTGATCGTGCACTACGGTTCACGGGATCGGCCGAAGAGGGTGCTGATCGACGGCGGTGCGGCGCGGGTCTACGATGAATTCCTCACGCCGCGGCTTGAGGAGCTGCGGGGCGATGAGGAGTTCCTCACCTTCGAAATGCTGCTGATCAGCCATATCGATGACGACCACCTGAACGGCGTTCTCGACATGACCCGGGAGCTCAAGGAGGCCTCGGAGCTGCAGCAGCCGATTCCCTACAGGTTTCGCAACCTGTGGCACAACTGCTTCGACGACGTGGTGGGCGATGAGGGCAAGGGCGATGCGCTGCTCGAAACCGCCAGCAGACGCCTCGGAGGCCTCGCGACCCTGAACTCCCAGGAGCTGCCGGACTCCCTGCCGGTGGAGCGAGATTCGGCCCTGGTGCTGTGCAGCGTGGCGCAGGGGCGAACCCTCCGTCTCGACGCCGAGGCTCTCGGGCTGCGCCTCAACCGAGTTCAGGGTCAGGATCCGGGCCGCAAGCTGGTGACGGCGGGGGCCGATCACCCCATGGGCGACGGCCTGACCTTCCGCGTCCTGTGCCCGAGCGAGCGGCGGATCGCCGCGCTGCAGAAGGCTTGGGATCGGCATCTGGTGGAGAAAGACCTCGACGAGCCGGTGAGCGTCGCCGCCTTCGTCGACTCTGCGGTTGCCAACCTGGCGAGTCTGGTGGTGCTGGCCGAAATGGGCGGGCGCAGCCTGCTGCTCACCGGCGACGCGCGCGGCGACGACCTCTTGGAGGGCCTCGAGGCCCGGGGCCTCCTGGAGAACGGCCCGCTCCACGTCGACGTCTTCAAGCTGCCGCACCACGGCAGCGAGCGCAACGTGGCGCCGATTCTCTTCGAGAAGGTCCAGGCCGACCACTACCTGGTTTCAGGCGACGGTCGCCACGGCAACCCGGAGCCCGCGACCTTCAAGATGATCCTCGACTCGCGCCAGCCGGCGGCCGGCGCGTTTCATCTCCACCTGACCTACGGTCCCGAGGAGATGATCCACCATTATCCGGTGGCGGAGCTGCACGCCGTTTTCGAGCAGGGACGCCGGCGCGGGCTCGAGTTCGAGGTTCACACTCCGGGCGCCGGAACCTCTCTCACCATCGATTTCAGCGAGAGCTAGCCGGCGGTCTCGGCGATCACCCGCAGCAGGGCGTCGCCGTACTTCTCGAGCAGGGTGGGGCCGATGCCCGGCACGGCGAGCAGCTGGTCAGCGTCCACGGGCCGCGAGCTGGCCAGGGCGGCGAGAGTCTTGTTGGTGAGGATGCGGAAGGCGGGGATCCGGCGCTTTCTCGCCTCCGCCAGGCGCCACGCCTTGAGGGCCTCGAAAACAATCGGGTGCGAGGGGTCCTGCGAGGCCGCCTCCTCGGCGGCCTGGCGCTGCACGGCCCGCGCCCCGGACCTGCTCCTGCGCGAGCGCTTGCTGCCCGCCTTGGCCCTGGACGCGCCCCTCACGCCGCGGGCTTTCCGCTTCGCCGGCGCCGGCGCCGAGGTCATCTGCACCAGGTCACTCAGGCTGCCCCCGGTCTGCAGCTTGATCGTCTCGGGGCCCAGGCTGGCGCGCTGGAAGTGGATCTCGCGGCCGTTCTTCATGAAGCTGTCCGGGTGGACGCGGACCATGTCCGAGTGCACCAGCCCATCGAGCACCTCCTCGAAGCTCCGGCGATCGAGGCCGTGAGGCTCGCCGACCTGACGAAAGAGCTGGCCCGTGGTCTGGTTGTCGCGCTGCTCGAGGGCGTCGAGGATCCTGTGCATGGTGGCCACCTCGTCACTTGCGGGCTGGCGAAAAACGCGCACCCTGCAGCCCGTCGGCTGGCACACGTCGCACTCGCCGCAGCGCTCACCCGAGTCTTCGAGGTCGCCGAAATGCTCGACCATGTGCAGCATTCGGCATCCCTTGCCTTGGGCGAAGCGCATGATTTGATCGAGCTGATCGAGCTTGTGCTGACGCTGGGCCTCATAGGGCGCGCGCCATTCGGCGTTGGGTCCGAGCCTGACGTTTTCCGCCGGATCGACCCGGGCGCCGCCGTGGATCCACAGCTTCTCGAGAACCTTGTGGAACGAGTCGTCCTCGAATCCCAGGCGTGCGGCCAGGGCCTCGCCCGGCTGATCAGTCCTGCCCAGGGCGCGGTAGAGCCGCAGAAGCTCTCTCGGCTCTGGGTAGTCGCGCTCGAAGAAGAACTCGTGGGTTTTACGGTCCGCCCAGGAGTAGAGAAGGATGGCGCGAGAGGGCAGACCGTCGCGGCCAGCGCGGCCGATCTCCTGGTAGTAGCCCTCGAGACTCCCGGGCAGTCCGGTGTGGATCACGGTGCGCACGTTCGGTTTATCGATACCCATGCCGAAGGCGATGGTCGCCACGATCACGTCGAGTCGGTCGCTCAAAAAGGCCGACTGCACCTGATCGCGCCGGGCGTTGCTCATGCCGGCGTGGTACGTGCGGGCCTCAAAATCCTCGGTGGAGAGAATCTCACCGAGGGCGTCGGCCTCCTTGCGCGTCGGGGCGTAGACGATCGCCGGACGGCTGCCCGGCTCCGAGAGCACCTTGGCCACCGCCTCGCGCCTCGCCCCTGGCCTCATCTCCGCTACCTCGACGGCGATATTGGTGCGCCTGAAGCCGTGGATGAAGCGCTTGGGGCGGCTCTGGCCCAGCTGCTGGATGATGTCGTTCTGCACCAGGGGCGTGGCCGTGGCGGTGAGGGCGATCACCGGCGACGGGCGCAGCTGGGGCAGGCGAGCGCCGAGCTGGCGATATTCCGGCCGGAAGTCGTGGCCCCACTGCGAAATGCAGTGCGCCTCGTCGATCGCCACGAGGGTCGGCGGCCTGCGTGCCAGAGACTCGATAAATCCCGAAACCGCCAGCCTCTCGGGAGCGATGAAAAGAAAATCAAGCCGGCCGGCGGCGTAGTCGCCCATCACGCTGTGGGTGGCGCCGCGGCGGCCCGAGTGGATGCGCTCCGCGGCGAAGCCCGCCTCCTGGAGCTTGGTCACCTGATCCTCCATAAGCGCGATGAGCGGCGAGATCACAACGGTGGTGCCGCCCCGGGCAACGCCCGGCAGCTGGTAGCACAGCGATTTACCGGCGCCCGTGGGCATCACCAGGAGAAGGTCATGGCCCTCGACCACCGCTCGGCAGGCCGCCTCCTGATAGGGGCGAAAGCCGTCGAACCCAAACTCTGCGCGCAGAAGATCGCCCAGCTTCTCGGGCGGCGTGGGCTCGCGGCGCGGCCGGTCCGGCAGCGGCGTCCGCGCGGCCGCGGAGCCAACTCCCGAATCGCCCGGCGCGGCTTCAAACCTCGGTACGGCTTCGAGCCTCGGCGCCGCCTCGAAGGTCGACGCGCTCGCGGGCCAGGGCTGACCGCCGCCCGCGGAGTCTAGAGCGTCTCCGGGCGGCAAAGATCCGCCGGCGGGTTCCTGAAAGGCCGGCGCGCCCCGCATCCACTCGGGCTCCTCGAGGCCCTGTGAGGGGAAAGACGGCTCGGGAGCGGCGGCGGCTGCGGGTGCCAGGGCGGCTTCGGCCACGGAGGCGGCGGGCGACGCGCGGCTTGGCTCCTTTGCGGGCGGGCCGTTCTGGGGACCGTGGGGCAGAATAGCCTCCACCTGCTGGCGCACAAAGCCCTCGATGGACTCCATGAAGCTCGGCAGCTCGTGCTGACCGCGCGCCATGCGGGCGAGGCGCGACTCCCACTCGCCGGTGAGCGCCGGGCTCTTCACGGGCTCGGGCACCACGTCGATCAGGCGCAGACCCAGATCCGTCACCAGGAGATTCTTTTTCTGGCGCTCGACGTAGCCTCGCCGAATCAGGGTCTCGATGATCTCCGCCCGGGTGGCCGGCGTGCCGAGCCCCGAATCCTTCATGGCGTCTGAGAGCTCTTTGTCGTCGAGGGCCTGCCCGGCGGACTCCATGGCCGAAAGCAGGGTCGCCTCGGTGAGCCGCTTGGGCGGCCGGGTGGTTTTCTCGACGCTGCGCGCCTCCGAAACCCGTGACTCGAAGCCCTCGCGCAGCTGCGGCGGGAGCTGCTGACTTTCCTCGGCTTTCTTCTTTTTGGATCGCGCCGCCGGCGCCGACTTCTGCGCGGCCCGGCGGAGCGGCGGATCGAGCACCTTCCAGCCCTCCTGCAGCACCTGGGTGCCGCGGCTGTGAAAGCGGTCGACGATCGGCTCCTGCTCTTCGGCGTCGGGACTCTCCACGCGGGTGATCACGTGGGTCGCCTGGGTGATGAAGTCCTCGTGCCACGACATCAGGAGCCGCCTGCAGATGAGGTCAAAGAGCTTGGCCTCATCGGGCGTCAGGGAGACCGCGGCGGGATCGACTCCGGTAGGCACGATGGCGTGGTGATCGCCCACCTTGCCGTCGTCCACGAAGCGCCGCCCGAGCGGCCGAGTGCCGGTTTCAGGGGCCAGCTTGTCCTCATAGGGCTCTCGGATCGCCTGGACGATCTGGGGGACGGTGCCTGCCACGTCGGTGGAGAGATAGCGACTGTCGGTTCTCGGATAGCTGATGAGCTTCTTCTTTTCGTAGAGGCTCTGGGCGATGTCGAGAGTGCGGCGGGCGCTCCAGCCCCACAGCCGATTGGCGTGCCGCTGAAGATCGGTCAGGTCGTAGAGGCGCGGCGAGGGGATCCGCTTCTTCTCCGATCGCTGGCTTTCCACGGCGCCCTGCCGCTCGGCCACGCGCTCGACGATAGAGCGGTCCAGCTCGCCGTCCGCCGGCAGGCGCTTGGCTTCCGCGGCGGGCTTCGGACCGGCGAACCACGTACCTTCGTACTCCGCCGGCTTCTCGCCGTCCCCCGGCGCCGCTTCGCCATCGCCGAGGCCGGCGAAGCGCGCCACCACCTCGAGGTAGGGCTCCGGTACGAAATCGCGGATCTCCCTCTCCCGCGCGGCGAGCATCGCCAGGGTCGGCGTCTGCACGCGGCCCACGGAGAGCAGCTCATCGTCTCGCCGGTGCACCAGGGTCACCGCGCGGGTGAGGTTCATGCCCACCAGCCAGTCGGCGCGGCTGCGGCCGCGGGCGGCGTCGGCCAGGGGCTCGAAATCGCGCCCGGGGCGCAGGCTGCGAAAGCCGCGCTCGATGGCCTGGGGCGTAAGAGAAGAGATCCAGAGCCGCTCGATCGGCTTGCGGCAGCCGCAGGCCTCCACCAAATAGCGAAAGATCAGCTCGCCTTCGCGCCCTGCGTCCGTGGCGCAGATGACCTTGGAGACCTTGGGGGAGGTCAGGATGCGGCGCACGATGGCCAGGTGATCGCCGGTCTTCTCGCGCGGCACGAGCGGCCACTCGCGGGGCAGCATCGGCAGGCTCCGGGCCTGCCAGCGCCGCCAGCCGGCGTCAATTTCGTGGGGCTGGGCGAGGCCCACCAGATGGCCGAGGGCCCAGGTTACGACCCAGCCGCCGCCGTAGAGGCAGCCTTCCATCCGTTTGTGGGCGCCCAGCACCCGGGCAAGGTCCCGGGCGACGGACGGCTTTTCCGCCACGACCGCGATCGACATCGGCCACAGGATATCTCGCCGAGCGCCACTCGAGCGGCGAAATCGCTCCTCGGTGGGCAGCTCGCCCGAGCGTCCAGGAACCGTGGCGAGGCACCCCGCGAAGTGTAGAATTCGCCCGTCCCTAGCCCACCCTCAACCCCCTCGTAGACGAGCCACCGAAGCCCGACCCTCCAAAAGCTCTTCCCATGCTGATCGAGATCCATATTCAGAACCTCGCGGTGGTCGAATCGGCGACCCTGGAATTTGGCGGCGGCTTCAACGTGCTCTCGGGCGAGACGGGTGCCGGCAAGTCGATCGTGGTCGATTCCCTCGCGCTCCTCTCCGGGGTGCGCGCCTCCACAGATCAAATCCGCACGGGCGCGCAGTCGCTCAGCGTCGCGGGGATCTTCGAGCCCGCCGGCGACGGCTGGCGGCCGCTGCTGAGCGAAGCCGGCATCGAGCTCGAGAACGACGAGATCGTTCTGCGTCGCGAAGTCGCGCGCAGCGGCCGCAACCGGGCCTACGTCAACGATCGTCCGGTCACCGCCCGGCTGCTCGCCGAGCTGGCGCCCTACGTGATCCGCATCCACGGCCAGCGCGAGGAGCTGGGCCTGGTCGATCCCGAGCTGCAGCGCACCTGGCTCGATCAAATGGGAGGCGACGCGGGGCTTCAGCTGATCGCCGAGGTGGGCGAGGCGTGGCGCGGGGTGCGCGATCTCGAGAAGCGGCTTTCCCGTCTGCTCGGCGACGACCTCCAGCGCCGCCGGCGGGTGGAGGATCTCACCTACGCCCTCGAAGAGATCGAGGCCGCGGGCCTCAGCGAAGGTGAGGAAACGGAGCTGCGCCAGGAGCGCGGCATCCTGCGCCACGCCGAGGCCATCGGCCATGCGCTTGCGGAGTCGAACTCGGCCCTCTTTGCGGAGGATGCCGCGCGCTCCGGGGTCAGCCGAGCGCTGGCCGAACTGCGCGGCATCGCCGTGTGGGAGCCGCGCGCCGAGGCCTGGGTCGAGGAGCTGGAGGAGCTGGAAATTCGGCTCGCCGAGCTAGAGCCTGAAATCTCTCGGCGCCTCGGAGAAGTGGAGGCCGACCCGCGGCGTCTCGACGAGATCGAGGCGCGCCTGGCCTTTCTCGAGCGGATCTTCACCAAATACGGCGAGAGCTCGGCGGCGGTGCTCGAAGAGCAGAGCCGTCTGCAGGCCGAGCTGCTCGAGCTGGGCGACGCCGAGACCGGCCGAGAGCGCCTCGAGGCCGAGCTGGCTGCGGCGGTGAAGGCCTATACCTCCGCGGCCGGGCAGCTCAGCGAGCGTCGAGCCCGGTGGGCGGAAACCCTGGGTTCCCGGGTGCTCTCGCACATTCGCGACCTGGCTCTTGAAAAGGCCCGTTTCGAGCCCCGTCTCGAGCGCCGCCTCGCCGCCGGCAGCCCGGTGGAGGTCGACGGCGACGCCATAGAGGCGGGGGAGCTCGGCTGGGATCAGGTGGTTTACTACTTCTCTCCCAATCCCGGCGAAGAAATGCGCCCCCTCGCCAAGGTGGCCTCGGGCGGAGAGCTGTCGCGCCTCTACCTCGCCGTACAGCTGGCCTGCCGGGAAGACGACTCGGCCGCCGCCTCCGCCGGCGCCACTCTGGTTTTCGACGAGGTCGATGCGGGCATCAGCGGCGCCGAAGCCGCGGTGCTCGGCCGCAAAATGAAGCGGCTGGCCCGCGGCCAGCAGATCCTGGCGGTCACGCACCTGCCGCAGGTCGCCAGCGCGGCCGACGCCCACTTCGGCGTGCATAAAGAGGTGACCGACGGACGCACGCGCACGCGGGTGGAGCCTCTAGCCGAAGACGGCCGAGTGCGGGAGGTGGCGCGCATGCTGGCCGGCAGCAGGGTGACCTCACTCTCCCTCGATCACGCCCGCGAGCTGATCGCCGGAGCCAGCGCTTGACGCCTCCTTCGGTCTGGCTCGCCCTGCGATTGAGCGGCTGGGCCCAGGCCCTCATCTCGAGGTGGCTCGGGGCCGTACCCTCGAGCGTCCGCACGATTCGCCGATTCCCTCCAGCGGCTCGCGCCGCCCTCGCCACTTCGTCGCGCCGGAGCCCCGTTTCATGATCCCGTTGTCCTCCCTCTCGCGTTCCTTCCTTCGGTCGACTCTGGCCGCGGCACTTCCCTTGGCTCTCCTTCTCGCTTTGCCGGCAGCGGCCGAGAACGAGACGGAGGCCGCTGGCGAGTCCCCCGCGGGCCACGCTGCCCCCGCCCCGGCACTGCGTCTCGAGGTGCCTCTGCCGTCGAGGCCGTTTGACATTCTGCCGGTGAGCCAGATCGAGAAAGGGCAGAAGGGCTACGGCGTCAGCGTTTTCAGCGGCAGCGAGCCCGAGCGCTTCGAGGTTGAGGTGATCGGCGTGTGGCGCAACGCCACTCCGGAGCTGTCCTATGTTTTGGCTCGCCTCTCGGGTCAGGACCTCGAGCGCAGCGGCATTCTCCAGGGCATGAGCGGCTCGCCCGTCTTCATCGACGACAAGCTGGTCGGGGCGGTGTCCTTCAGCTTTCCCTTCGGTCTCGATCCCATCGCCGGTATCACCCCCATCGCGGTGATGCGAACGCTTGCGGGCGCCGAGGGCGGGCTGGGCCAGCCTCTCGAGGGGAGCGATCAGGCCCTGGATATCCGGCAGGCCGCGCTGGCGCCCTCGGCGCCGGATCTCGTCCCGAGCTTCGAGGAGATGGTGGAGCGATCCTTCGATTCCTCCTGGCTCGAGCGCCACCTGAATCTCCTCTCTCCCGCGGCCTCCTCCGAGGCGAGACGACCGGCGCTGATGTGGACGGCGGCGGGATTCGGCGAGCGAGCTCGCGGACTGCTGGCCGGCCCGCTGGGCCAGCTGGCTCCGGCCTCCGGCCTGCCGCCGCTCACGGGCGGCAGCGGATCGAGCCTGGGCGGTCTGGTCGAGGATCCGGAGCTT
Organism: Acidobacteriota bacterium; assembly: GCA_039027015.1. Classification (GTDB taxonomy): domain Bacteria; phylum Acidobacteriota; class Thermoanaerobaculia; order Multivoradales; family J023; genus JAUIJL01. Next base: position 18,617 of record JBCCLG010000011.1, read on the forward strand.
CAGCCCGGCGACGCGGTGGCCCTCGCCCTGGTGCGCGGTGACCTCAGTTTGGCCGCCCACGGCACCGTGACCGATCGCGTCGGCGACTCCATCGTCGCCTTCGGTCACCCGGTCTACAGCCTCGGCCCCGTGCGCCTGCCGATGACCGAGTCCGAGGTGATCGCGCCGATCTCGAGCGCCAACAGCTCATTCAAGCTCTCGAACGCCGGCCGGCTCCTGGGGGTCTTCGATCAGGATCGAGAGTCCGGAGCGCACGGCGTTCTGGGCGTCGAACCGGTGATGGTTCCGCTCAGCGTCCGGCTGCGCGGCGTGGTCGACCGGGACTACCGCATGGAGCTGGCGAACTCGCCCCTCTTCAAGCCGACGCTGATCGCCACCACCGCCTTTGGGGCCCTCGGCTCCGGCAGCTTCGCCTCCGGCTACCAGGGGCTCGACGTCGAGGCGACCTTCCACCTGGCGGGACGCGAGCCCCTGCAGGTCGCCCAGAGCTTCGACGGCAACCAGGCGGCCTCCAACACCGTGGTTTACCTCCTGACCTTCGCCGCCTTCCTCGAGCTCAACGAGCTGGAGCCGACGTCCATCGAGCGGGTCGACATCACGATCACCCAGGCGCCGGGCCCGCGCGGCGAGACCCTGCTCTCGACTCGGGCCGAAAAAACCGAGATGCGCCCGGGCGAAACGGCCCGAATTTGGCTCGAGACCCAGCCCTTTCGCGGCCCGAAAGAGCGGCGCCTGCTCGAGGTTCCTCTCCCCGAAGACCTCGAGGACGGGCGCTATTACCTGATGATCGGCGACGGCACCAGCATGGACGCCGCCCGCATCGCGGTGGAGAAGCGGCAGGCCACCACCTTCGACCAGCAGCTGGCCGGATTCCGCGAATTCCACTCGCGCAAGGAGCTGCACGTTCTCGGGCTGGCGCCGGCCAAGGGACGGGCGGTGGCCGGCGAGACCCTGCCGGATCTCCCGCCCTCGGTTCGCTCGGTCTACGGCGACGCCGGAGCGCCTCTCCACCTGCGCATCGTGGACGAGCAGATTCAGCAGGCGGAGCGTCCAATCGAGGGGATCCACCGGGTCGACCTGCAGATCCGTCGCCGGGCGGACGGCTGAAGCGGCGGCCCGACCGCTGTCGACCGCAGCGGGCCGGGTCTTACCGGAGGTCCGCGTCCCCTAGGGTTTGGAGATCGCCGTCATCTGGATCTCGATCAGCGCGTCGGGACTCATGAGCGCCGTGCCCACGGTGGCGCGGGCCGGCGGAGCAGCGTCGCCCAGCACCTCTTTATAGACGGCGTTCATCGCATCGTAGTGGCGAATGTCGGTCAGGTAAACGACGGCGCTGGCGACGTCCCGGAAGGTCAGGCCGGCGGCTTTGAGGGTCGTCTCCAGCCGCTCGAGGGTGACCCGCGCCTGCGCCTCGAGGCCCGCGGGATAGCCGTCCTTGCCGCGACCCACCATGCCCGCGAGATAGAGAGTGCCGCCGACCTCGATCGAGGGCGAGAAAGGCCTGCCGCTCGGCTGGCTTCCCGCGGCGCTGCGCACGGCGCGAGCGGCTTCGCCTTTCCCGGGCTTGACCGCCACGCACTGCACCTCGAGGCGGGCTCCCGAGGGCAGGAGCTTGGCGCGCACGGTGGCGCGAGCCGGCGGAACGATACCTTGGAAGAACGCCCCGTAGGCCTCGTTCATGGCGCCGTAGTCGCGGGCGTCGGCGAGAAAAACGCGGCACCTGGCGAGGTCCTCAAAGCCCATGCCGGCAGCCTTGAGGACGGCGCCCACGTTGTTCATGGCAAAGGTGGTTTGCGCCGCGGCGTCGCCGTTCTCAAAGGAGCCGGTCTTGGGGTCGATCGCCAGCATGCCCGAGATGAAGAGGCTCGATCCGGCCTTCACCCCCCAGCTCAGCTGCGAGGACTCGCGCCATTCGGGCGGCTGAATTTTCTCGAGGGCGAGGCCCTTGCGAGCCGCGATCATGCCGATCTCGATGCGCGCGTCCGGCAAGGCCAGGTCGGTCTCGAGGGAGGCGCGGGTTGGCTTGACTCCGCCCTCAGGCAGGGCCGCGGCGTAGGCGCGGGTGATCGCCGTGAAGTCGGCGCGATCGGAGAGATAGAGATCTGAAGACACCACCCGGGAGAGGTCCAGATCCGCGGCCGCGAGCACCGCCTGAAGATTCTTCATCGCCTGGCGGGTTTGGGCCACCGCGTCTCCGGGGACTCCCGGCGTGCCGGCCACGGTGCCGAGGGCGCCTGAGAGCATCAGGAAGTCGCCGGCCCACACCGCAGGGCTGTAGGGCAGGCCCGTGGCGGAATTCTCGAGGGTCACGATCTTCCGTCGATCGTCGGGGGTTTTCTCCGCGCCCGCCGGAGCGGCGAGCAGCGGGAGGAGGGCGAGGAGCGTCAAGAAGGAGCCGCGCCGAGCGGCTCGGCGGCAGGGCTGCACGGGTCTCGTCATGGGGGGGAGCCTCCGGTTTTAAGCGAGCTTGGTAGAGAAGGCGCCTATGGTAACCCGCGGGCGCTCACGGGGGATCGCCCGAGGAGTCTTCCGGCCTCTCGAGCAGCCCCGACTCTTCCTGTAGCTCCCGCCACTCGCGGGCGCGCTCCTCGGCGAAGGCCCGAGCCCGGCGCCGCTGCCACCAGAGCCATCCGCCGCCGCCGAGCGCGAAAGCGGAGATCGAGCCTATGAGCAGCAGCCAGAATCTGGAGGTTTGGTGCAGCTTGGGCTCGAGGCGTACGGCGATCGTCCGGGGCTTTGAGGCGGCAGACCCGTCCATCAGCGCCTGGGCCTCGAGGGTGTAGCTTCCGGGGGCGAG
>JBCCLG010000012.1:0-21405 GCA_039027015.1 Acidobacteriota bacterium
GCCGGCCTCGATACGCAGATCCACGGCGTCTAGGGCCTGGGTCTCGATGCGATCGGTGCGGAAGGTCTTGCTGACTTTTTCAAGCTGGATCATGACGGGCTCCTGGGTTCTTGGGTGCTTGTGAAGGGAGAAGGAAAAAGGCGTGGCTAGAGGGCTGAGGCTCAGCGCAGCTCGACGCTGTCGAGGCGGCGGAATCGGGAGAGGTCGGAGATGATCACCCGCTCGCCAGGCTCGAGGCCTGAAAGCACTTCAAAACGTCGCTGGCCGGCGAGACCCAGCTCGACGGTGCGTCGCTCGGCTCGCCTGCCCGAGGGGTCAAGCACGAAGACTTCCTGGGCCCCAGGACCGTCGGCGAAGGGACCTCGACGGACGGTGATCACGCGCTGCCTCGTGGCTGTGACCACCAGGACATCGAGCCTGAGATTGGGCCGCAGCGCCGGGTGGTCGGGCCTTTCGAGATCCACCCAAAACCGCACTGCGCCTTCCTCAACGGCCGGCAGAATGCGCTCGATCGAACCTCGGAGCATCTCGTCGCCGACGGGAACACGCACCTCGCCGCCGGCTACGAGGCGCGGCGCATGCAGGTCCGAGGTCGTGGCCTCGATGCGGAAGCTGCCGAGGTCCGCTAGCTTGGCGAGGGGCTCGCCTTTGGCTACCGTCGAGCCTTCTTCAGCGACGAGGAAGGTCACCACCCCGGCCCGCTCGGCCCGGGCGGTGGCGCGCTCGAGCACGCGCTTCAGCTGCTCCCTTTCGCCCCCGAGGGTGCGGATTTCGGCGTCGAGTCCGCGCAGCTGAGCGGCCCGCGAGGCTTCGGCGCCCGCGAGCGATTCCCCGAGGCCCTCGAGCTCGATGTTCAGCCTGCGCACCCGAGTCTCGAGACTCCGCAGGCTCGTGAGGCTCACCAGGCCCTCCTCATGGAGTCTCGACTCTTGCTCCAGCTGGAAGCGGGCCTCCTCGAGCTCGAGGGTTTGAATACGCTCCCGGGAGCGGATGTCCTGGATTTCTCGGCGCAGCTGAAGGTCGCGCTCGGTGCGCCGGGCCGCGGCCTGATCGAGGCGCCCCTCGACCTGCGCGATCTGTAGCTCGGTTTGCGAGACGTCCAGCTCGAGCAGCGTGTCGCCCGCCTCAACTCGGCTGCCGGCGGGGCGCAGCACGCGCAGCAGCCGGGTGTCGATGGGGCTCGACATCACCCGTTCGGCGGCCGGCTGCACCAGGCCCGAGGCGGTGAGAACGGCCTCGAGATCTCCGCGCTCGACCGTCGAGAGGCGGAGCTTCTGCAGCTCGACGCCCGGCTCCAGGGCGCGCGCCAGAAGGGCGACGCCGAGGGCCGCCGCGCCCGCGAAGAGCGCCGGCTTCAGCCAGCGGAGAGCCTGAGTTTGAAGACGGTCTTGGGCGGTGAGTTCGCGGTCCATGGGGTCGGGCACCTCTGCGGCGTGATGCCGCGGGTTGGCTTGCCGTGGTGGAAACAGCAAGCCGAGTGCCAGCCCCCGAACGAACGGAAAATGCAGCCGCGCCGCCGCCTTGAGCGAGCGTTCGGCGCGCCGCGGCCGAGCGGCTTCGCACGGGGGTGTCCGGAAGCGCACACCCCCCTCGGGCCCGGCCCCTTCACTCAGGGGCAGGGCGTGGCGTGGGCCGCTCTCGGCAGCGGCGGATCAGGCTGCGAACAGATCAGGCTGCGAACAGATCAGACGGCGAACAGAGCGACCAGAGCCGCGGCGGCCAGGGCGCCGATCAGCGTGTTGAGGAAGTTCACCGACTCGTTGTCGAGCAGGCCCGCTTTCTCGATCGTCGCGCCGATCAGGCTTTCGAGGGTCGTGCCGAGGAAAGCCGCGACGGTCACCAGGCAGGCGACCAGGAAGCCGTAGAAGCCGAGGGCCCAGCCGAGGCACGCAACGGCGAAGGACCCGGCGAGGCCGGCCAGCGTGCCCTCGAGCGACACCGCCCCCTCGGTGCCGCGGGGCACCGGCTTGAGGGTGGTGATCAGGAAGGTGCGGCGTCCCATGAGCTGGCCGATCTCGGAGGAGAGCGTATCGCCGGCCGCGGTGGCGAAGGCTGCGACGAAGGCCGGCAGGAAAATCTCGGGATAGGGCGTTGAGGAGGCGAAGAAGGCGGCGATTGCGGCGACCGAGGTATTGGCCAGGGCGTGACGCGCGGAACGCCTGCCGCCGGCCTCCTGGGCGAGCTTGCGCTCCGCCTTCTTCTGGTACCCGATCTTGGTGGCGCCGGTGCCGAGCACGAAGAAAACCACCAGCACCAGCCAGCCCTGCCAGCCTTGGGCCATCCACAGGGTGGCGCCGACCAGGATGCCGGCGACAAAGCCAGATTTATCGACCGACTTGGCCAGATAGGCGGGCACCGCGAGGATCAGATTGATGCCGACGCCAATCAGGAAGCTCACGGCGAGGGCCCGCTCGTCGACCCGCGGCCAGTAGCTCTCGGTGAGCAGCATAGAGTGCATCACGATCGCGGTCAGGAAGGGAACGCTGATGTTGTCGTCGAGCCCGATAGGCTGCGACTCGATCAGGGCCGCAAAGACGGCCGAGGTGCCGGCGACCAGGGCGAGGAAGTAGAGCGAGTGGTAGGGCTGATCGCTCTTCTCGAGGGTCCACCACAGCAGGGTGAGCGCCCCGGCGGCGCCGAAGGCGCAGTAGGCGAGGGATCCCGAGAAGGTTTTGCGCGGATTCCACGGCAGTTTCGGGCCGCCGAGGCCTTTGCCGACTACCGACGCCATGCCGTCGCCGAAGGCCAGGATGGCCCACACCCCCGCGGCGACCTCCAGCCGGTTCCAGTAGAGAAGAATCAGGGCCAGGACCGCGGCGGGATAGAGGAGGATGCCGAGCGATCGGCCGCGCTCCTCCTCTTCCCGGCGCCACAGGACCTTGCCGCCGATCTTGGGCAGCACGAAGAGGTTGAAGAGCAGGGCAGCGAGCGCCGCCAGGGCCGAGAGAAGCGGACCGAGGTAGACCACCGCAAAGGCGAAGAGCCCGACCGCCATATGCACGGCCTTGCGCAAAAGCTCCCTGGCCATGCTTCCTCCGCTGCCGCCGTCAGCGCTCATCAGCTCTTCCGCAGCAGCTTGGCGGGCCACTCGCCGGTGGTCTTGAGCCACTGGAAGGTCTCGTAGAGACCCTGCTCGAAGCCGCGCCAGGAGTAGCCCAGCTCCTCTTCGGCGGTGCGCGAGGAGAGCGCCCAGTCGTGGCGGTAGACCTCCACCAGATCGGGCGTCAGCTTGGGGGTGCTGCCGGTGAGCTGAGCGAAGCCCTTCATGGCGGCGCCCGACGCCTTGGCCAAGAGATCGGGCATGCGCAGCCTGGGCGTCCTGATGCCGCACACGCTTTCGACCGTGTCGTAGAAGTCGCTCTGGGTTACGTTCTCGCCGCCGAGCACGTAGCGCCGGCCGGCGGGCGCCCGCTCGAGAACGCGCACGATGCCCTCGGCCACGTCCTCCACGAAGGAGTAGTTCCACACCCGCTCGGGCTTGCCGAGCAGGGCGGGCAGACGCTTGTGGGCCAGGTCGAGCACGTGGCGGATGGCGATATTGCCTTCGGTCAGCTCGCCGGGACCGTAGATGACCCCGGGATAGACCACGTTGAGCGGCGTTCCCGCCTCGATGGCGCGGCGCGCGGTGCGATCGGAGAGGGTCTTGGTGCGCTCGTAGTGGTTGATCCAGCGCCGGTCGGCCACGGAGGCGCTCTCGTCGAGCACTCCGCCCGGGCCGCCCTCGGTGGGGCCCAGGGCCATGAAGCTCGAGACGTAGACCACCTTCTTCGTGCCGTTCATTCGAGCCGCGGCAAGAACGTTTTCGAGGCCGCCGATATTGATGTGGTCAAAGGCTTTGCCGGGCGCCAAAATCTTGACCAGGGCCGCGGCGTGGATGATGGCGTCGCAGCCTTCGCTGGCGCGCTCCAGGCTCGGGGCGTCGGTGACGTCGCCCTCGGCGAACTCCACCGAGGCCGGGAAGCGGTCGCGGGAGGAGGTGGGGCGCACCAGGAGGCGCAGCTCGTGTCTCCCGGTTAGCCGTTCGACCGTACGCCGGCCGAGAAATCCGGTGCCGCCGGTAAAGAGAATTTTCATCGCGTCTCCGCCTTTGCGCTCTTGGCCCGCTCGAGGGCGTCGCGCCACAGGTCGGCGAGGGCTGCCGAGAGATCGAGCTGTGGCGCCCAGCCCAGGGCCCGGGCTTTGGTGATGTCGCCGGTGAGAAGCGGCACGTCAACGGGTCTGACCCGAGACTCGTCACGCTCGATGCGCGCCGAGGTGCCCGAGATTGCGCGCAGCTCGTCCAGGGCCTCGGCGATCGAGCGCGAGCGGCCGCTGGCCAGATTGTAGATTTCGCCGCGGCCGCCGCGTCGCAAAATGGCGGCATAGCCGCGGGCCGCGTCGCGAACGTGCAGGAAGTCGCGCCGCGGGGAGAGATCGCCGACGTAGATCACCGGCTCGCTCTCGCCGCGCGCGATCGACACGAGCTGGGAGGAGAAGGACGGCAGGGCGAAGTGGGCGCCCTGCCCGGGTCCGGTGGTGTTGAAGGAGCGCACCACGATGGCGCCGTGATCGAGGGCGACTTTTTCGGCGCAGGCCTTGGTCATGGCGTAGGGCGAGCGCGGGTCCGGCGGCCGGTCTTCGGAAATCGGCTGCTCCCCCTCGGGCACCTGACCGTAGACCTCGGCGCTCGAGGCGAAGAGGACGGTGCGGTCTCCCGCCGCGCGCATCAGGTGCAGGGTGCCGCCGAAGTTGACCTGCAGGTAGTCCCCTGGGCGACGCCACGACTCGCCGACGTGGGAAAGGCCCGCCAAATGCACGATGGCGTCGGGCTCGACGCGGGCGATCGCCCGTTCGAGACCCCGGCGATCGGAGATGTCGACCGACATCATCGGCGCACCGGCGTGTTTCGCCGGCACCCGGCCGGCGGCCAGCCCGAAGACCCGGGTTTCCGGATCTTCGGCGAGGTGCCGGGTCAGGTGCGTGCCGACGAAGCCGTTGAGGCCTGTAATGAGGATGCGCATGGAGGGCGAGGGCGCCAGCCTGGGATCAGCCTCGGCCGCTGGCCACCCGTTCGCGCCAGTATTCGAAGGTGTCCTTGAGGGTCTGATCGAACGGGATCTGCGGCTCCCAGCCGGTGTCGGCGCGGAATTTCGAGCTGTCGCCGATCAGGATCTCGACGTCCGAGGGGCGCATGCGGGCGGGATCCTCGCGCACTTCGACCTCGACCCCGGAGAGCGCGATCAGGCGATCGAGCAGCTCCTGGATGGTGATTCCCGTGCCGGTGGCGATGTTGTAGACCTCGCCCGGCTTGGCGTGGTTGACCGCCAGCCAATAGGCGCGCACGGTGTCGCGCACGTCGGTGAAGTCGCGAATCGCCGTCAGGTTGCCGACGTAGAGAACCGGCTCGCGCAGGCCCGCGGCGATGTGCGCCAGCTGCTTGGCGAAATTTGAGGTGACAAAGACCTCGCCTCGCCTCGGCCCGGTGTGGTTGAAGCCGCGGGTGCGGATCACCTTCAGGCCGTAGCTCATGAAGTATTGATAGCCCAGGTAGTCCTGGGTGACCTTGGAGACCGCGTAGGGCGAGAGGGGGCGCAGGGGATTGGTTTCCCGAATCGGCGTCTCGTTCGGGTGCACCAGGCCGTATTCCTCGCTCGAGCAGGCGATCTGGATCACCGGATCGAGTCCCAGTCGGCGCACCGCCTCGAAGATGTTGGTTTGACCGATGATGTTGGTGTCGAGGGTCTCGAGCGGGGCGTTCCAGCTGGTGGGCACGTAGCTTTGGGCGGCCAGGTGGAAGATGAAGTCCGGGCGCACCTGCTCGAGGGTGGCGAGCACCGAACCCGAGTCGGAGAGGTCGCACTCGACCAGTGTGACCCGCTCGGTGATGCCGCGGATATTGTCCATCGGGCTGCGCCAGCGATGGGTGCCGAAGACCTCGACGTCTCGATGGTGGGCGAGCAGGTATTCCGCCAGGTGGGAACCCGCAAAGCCGGTGATGCCAGTGATCAAAGCTCTCATGGTGGTGCTCTCCGAACGCTCTTTCTCTCGGGTGGAAAGGAGCTCGCGTGAGGGGGAATTCGAATCGTGAAGGGAGTGGAGGTTCCGCTCCGCCCCGGGCTGCCCGGGCGCGTCGGTTATTGAGTGGGTGAGGAAGAGTCAGGGGTGCCGCTGGACTCCGACTCCAGGTACTCCACCAGACCGAGCAGCCAGGGCTCGACCACCCGCCCGGTCCAGGCTTCGAAGCGGGCGACGTCGAGCACGGAGTAGGCCGGCCGGTGCGCAGGGCGGGGGAATTCTGAGGTTGCCACCGGCAGGACTTCGGCGCCGGGCGCGATTATCCGGGCGATCTCGGTGGCCAGGCCATGCCAGGACGTGGCCTCGCGGTTGCCGTAGTGCACCAGGCCCGACGCCTCGCCGCGGACGGTGAGGCGCGAGAGGTCCCAAAGGGCGCGGGCCAAAAACGGTGTGTAGGTCGGGCGGCCGATCTGATCGTCGACCACGCGCAGCGGCGTCTTGCCCTCGGTCAGGAGTCGACGGATGGTGGCCACGAAGTTGCCGCCGCCCGGGCCGAATAGCCAGCTCGCGCGCACCACGGTGGCGCGCTCGTAAGAGAGGGCCTGCTCTTCGCCCAGCAGTTTGCCGCGGCCGTAGGCGGAGCGCGGGCCTGTGGCGGCGTCTTCGGGAATCGGCCGGGTCGCCTCGCCGTCGAAGACGTAGTCGCTGGAGACATGTATCAGGGCGGCGCCGTGCTCGCTGGCCAGCTCGGCCAGAGACCCTACGGAGTGGCCGTTGATTCGGGTGGCGTGCTCCTCTCGCTCTTCGCAGGCGTCGACGGCGGTGAAGGCCGCGCAGTTGACGATCACCTCGGGCGCGAACTCGCGAGTCCAGTGCGCCAGGCTCTTCGGATCGGTGAGGTCGGCCTGGGCACGGCCGAGGGCGAGCACCGGCGTGCGCAGGCGGCGCCAGTGGCTGGCGACCGCCCGGCCGAGCATCCCTTCACCGCCGAGAACCAGGGTGCGCAAGGTCAGGAGACTCCGATCTCGGAGTTGTCTCCGAGCATGAAGCGGTAGGCCTTGGGCTTGGCGTCGCTGCGCACGATCCTGGCGTTCTTGCCCACCAGGGAGCCGTCGATGCGTCCCGGAATGTCGCGGATCTCGCTGTTTTGCAGCACGATTGAGTTCTCGATCTCGCAGTGGCTGAGAACGCAGCCTTCGCCGATTGCCGAATAGGGACCGACAAAGGCATTCTCGAGCCGCGCCCCTGGGCCGATCACCGCCGGACCGCGAACCACGGAGTGGATCAGCTCGGCGCCTTCGCCGAGCACCACGCGGCCCTCGACGGTGCTTTCGACGCACCCGGGATAGGCGCCGCCGCGGGCCTGGCGGATGTCGGAGGAGTCGAGCACGATGCGGTTGGCCTCGAGCATGTCTTCGAGCTTGCCGGTGTCTTTCCACCAGCCGCGCACCTTGTGGGGGTGCACCGCCAGGCCGCGATCGATCAGATCCTGAATGGCGTCGGTGATCTCCAGCTCGCCGCGCGCCGAGGGCTTGATGCGGCGGACCGATTCGAGGATCGAGGAATCGAACATATACACGCCGACCAGCGCCAGGTTGCTCTTGGGCTCCTTGGGCTTCTCGGTCAAGCGCTCGATCTTGTGGCCGTCCTCGGTCAGCTCGGCGACGCCGAACTGCTGGGGATTGGGCACCTCGGCGAGCAGGATCTGGGCGTTGCAGTCCACCGACTGGAACTCCTGGACCAGGCTGGTGATGCCGCCAGCGATCAGGTTGTCGCCGAGGTACATGACGAAGGAGTCATCGCCCAGAAAATCCTCGGCGATGCGCACCGCGTGGGCCAGACCCAGGGGTGCGTCCTGCTCGATGTAGGTGACCTTGGCGCCAAAGGCGGAGCCGTCGCCAACCGCGGCGCGGATCTCGTCTTTGGTGTCGCCGACGATGATCCCGATGTCGGTGATGCCGGCGGCAACGATCGATTCGATGCCGAAGAAGAGCACCGGCTTGTTGGCCACGGGCACCAGCTGCTTGGCGGAGGTGTACGTCAGCGGCCGAAGGCGGGTGCCCTTGCCGCCGGAGAGGATCAAGCCTTTCATGGCGTCGCTTTCACGGAAGAGGTAGAGGAGGAGGCCCGGGAAGGTCCTGATGAGAGGGTGCGAGGTCGCCGCGGGCCACGCGGCGGAGAATCCGCCAGTCCGCGGAACGCGAGGGGGGCCCGGTCAGGCCGATGGGTGGGCCGGGTCGTCAGGTTGGAGTCAGGTCACCAGATCAGAAGGATTCGTTGATGTCGAGGAAGGTGCCGACGTTCTTGAGCGAGAGCGAGAATCGCACTTCGCTGTCCTCGAAGGAGCGGTATTGAGTCTCGCGAAACTCCAGGATCCAGCTGTAGCACTGGCTGCGGAAATCGAGCAGGTAGCGCTGATCCTGCAGGCGCGAGAGGCCCTCGCCCGTGGGGTCGAAGTTGTCGAGCAGGTTGTAGTTGACCTGGGCGTCGAAGAAGAGTTTTTCCCGGAGCAGCTCGAAGCGCGTAAAGAGCCGCACCTGGTTGCTGGTCTCTTCACCGTCCAGGGCGCGCCAGCGCGTGAACCACGTGAGGCCGACGCCGTGACGCCCGAAAAGCTCGGTGCCGCCCGATAGGGACTGCGCCACCAGCTGGCTGTTCTCCGTGTCGTAGCGCCACTCGCCCCGGAAGCTCGAGTCTTCGCTCGGGTTGATGCGCAGGTCGACGACGACCGGACCGTCGAGGGGATCGGTCTCTGGATTGTCGTCGAAATCGTCGTAGAAGAAGGTCTGGGCGACCTCCAGGGAAGCGATCTCAAAGGCTCCGCCCTCTTCTTCGTCGCGCGGCTTGGCCATCAGCCGGTTGATCACCGCGACCTCGGCGCCGTTAAAGGGGCGAAAGTTGTCGAGCGAGTCAAAAACCGGAATGCGCTCGATATCGTCGAATTCATCGACCCAGGTGTAGGTCACGCGGGGCTCGATAATGTGCTTGAACTTCGAGTAGCTGTCGCTTTTCGAGTCGAAGACTTTGGAGAAGCTCGGTCCGATCACCTCGACCTGGGCGGACGGGAAGAGTCGGGTCAGGCTGCCGCCGGGCAGAGGGTCGTCGAAGCCGCCGAGGGGCGTCGGTTCGTTGGGGTCGGCCGCGCTGTCGGTGTAGTTGGTGGCGCGGCCGCCGAGGGTGGTTTTGACCGAGAGCCAGGACAGGCTGCTGAGGGAGATCGACAGCGAGGGCGCGAAGTCGGCGCGGGCGTATTCGAGGGTAGTGCGCTCGCGCGTCGCGTCGGGGTCTTCTGGCGGAGGATCCTCGATTTCGACCTGGAAAGCGTTGGCGGAACTCTGCAGGCTGAAGTAGATCGGCAGCCCGCCCAGCTGGGTCGGGCGCAGGCGGTATTCGATTTCCGGCAGCTGGCGGCGGGTGTTGCGCCGCTGGTTGCTGCTGATCAGCTCGCGCTTGTCGACCAGGATGTTGAAGGAGTGGGGCCCCTCATTGGCGCTCAGGTAGGCGTTTGAATAAATGAACGAGCGCGTCTGCCGATTGACGCTGCGTTCGATGTCGCGCAGATAGTCGAAGTCGGAGTAGAGCTGAAGGTTGACGACGCCTCGGAAGCGATTCCAGATGCCGGTGCTCTCGTGGGACCAGGCCAGCTTCCAGCGGTTGTCGCCGCGCACGCGGTCGGGGTCGAAAATCGCGTTTTCGATGAAGGCGTCGTCGGGCTCCATCAGAAAGTAGGCGTCGACTTGGCCGGTAGTGTTCTCGGAAGGCCGATAGCGATACTGGGCTCCGATACCGTTGTACTCCTCGGCCGAGAGGTCGAAGAAAAACGTCGCGTCGGCGCTGCGGCCGAGGGTCCGGTAGTACGCCAGGCCGATATTCACGCCCTCGCGGTCCGAGTAGCTCGGGCGCGGCACCAGCCAGCCGGAGGTGCGCTCGGTGGTGGCCGGCCAGAGAATGTAGGGAAAGTAAAGGACCGGCAGCTTCTTGAAGCGCAGTCGGGCGTTCTTGATGCGGGCGTATTCTTCGAGGGTCACCGAAGCTTCGCTGAGGGCGAAGCTCCAGCTCGGCGAGTCCCCCTCGCACGAGGTAAAGACGCCGTCTTCGATGGTGTAGGTGACGGCGCCGGTCTTGGCGATCTCGCGGCCGCTGAAGTAGATGTCGGGCTCGACGTAGGCCTTGGCGTTGGTCATGCGGCCGGTGCGGCTGGTGATGTCGTATTCGAGCACGTCACCCGACATGCGCTCGGGCCCCTCGTCGAGCACCACGTTGCCCTCGGCGGTGAGCTTATTGGCCGGGATGTCGAGCCGGATCTGATCGGCGGTCACCGTCAGGTCTCGATATTTGATCTCGACCTCGTCGAAGGCGAGCAGCAGTTTGCCCGGGTCGTAGTCGAAGTCGGCTGCCTCGCCGACCACGGAGCCGCCGCCCTGGGCGGCGTCGAGGGCGACTTTGAAGCTGGCCTTGGGCCTCTCTTCTTCGGCCGGTTCGGCGGCCTCGGGGTCCTCGGCCGGCTGCGGCTCTTGCGCTGAGGCGGTGGGGGGAAGCGGCCCCCAGAGAGTCGCCAGCATCGCGACTACGAGAAGGGCTGGGGAGGCGTGAGGCAGCGCGCGTCGCATCGAGTTCCTCGGGACGTTGATCGGCCATCGTGTCGAACACGGACTAAAGCCGCGTTTGTTCTACCGCGTCAGCCCCGTCGTGTCCAGTCCGCTTGCGGGCCCGCCGGCGGGCCCGCAAGCGCAGGGATCAGAGGCGCTCGACGACGACGGAGGTCGCCTCGCCGCCGCCCAAACAAATACCGGCGCAGCCGTAGCGGCCGCCGCTCTCGACGAGGGCGTGGAGCAGCGTGACGAGGATGCGGGCTCCGGAGCAGCCGATCGGATGGCCGAGGGCGATCGCGCCGCCGCGCACGTTGACCTTCTCGCGCTCGAGGCCCAGATCCTGGATCGCCGCCATGGCGACCACGGCAAAGGCCTCGTTGATCTCGAAGAGGTCGACGTCCGAGGCCTGGAGGCCAGCCTTGTCGAGGGCCTTGCCGATGGCCTGCACCGGGGCGGTGGTGAACCACTCGGGCTCGTGGGAGAAGGTCGCCTGGGAGACGAGGCGGGCGATCGGCCGAGCGCCGACCTTCTCGGCGTGCTCGGCGGTGGTCAAAATGAGGGCCGCCGCGCCGTCGTTGATCTTGGAGGCGTTGGCCGCGGTCACGGTGCCGCCGTCGCGCTGGAAGGCCGGGCGCAGCTTGACCATCTTGGCGAAGTTGGCGCGGGCCGGCTCTTCGTCGCTGTCAATCTGAAGAGGCTCGCCGCGCCGCTGGGGCACCGCGACGGGCACGATCTCCTGGGCGAGCTCGTAGCTGCGCTGGGCGTAGGCATCCTGGGACTCGCGGTCGAACTCATAGCGCGCGGCGCAGGTCTCGGCGCAGTTGCCCATGTGCTTGTCGCCGTAGGGGTCCCACAAACCGTCATGGATCATCGAGTCGATCAGCTGCCCGTGGCCCAGGCGCTGTCCGCCGCGCGCGTCGGGCAGCAGATAAGGAGCGTTCGACATGCTCTCCATGCCGCCCGCGGCCACCAGGTCGAACTCGCCGCAGCGCAGGTCGTTGGCGGCGCTCATCACCGTCCGCATGCCCGAGCCGCACACCTTGTTGAGGGTGATCGCGCCGGTGGAGGCGGTGCATCCGGCCTCGAAGGCGGCCTGCCGCGCCGGCGCCTGGCCGATGCCGGCGGGCAGCACGCAGCCCATGTAGACGTGGTCGAGGGAAGCGGGCTCAACGTCAGCGCGCTCTGCGGCGCCCTTGAGAACCTGGCCGCCGAGCTGCGGCGCGGAGAGGGAGGAGAGGGCGCCCTGGAAGCTGCCGATCGGCGTGCGGGCAGCGCTCAGGATTACGATATCGCGCATGGTTCTTGGGACTCCTGGCTCGAGAGAAGAAGACTCGCCGAAGGTGGAAGAGTCGATCGCTCCGGCAGCCGCGTCGGGTCTTCTTGGGGATGGAGGAGAAGGCGGTTCGGGCTCGTCCGGGATGGCCTGGAGGGGTTTGGGGCCGTCGCCGGCGAGCGGTCGTTTCAGGGGCCGCCGAAGCCCGGAGGGAAACCCTAGGAATCGCGGGATTTCCAGGCTTCGGGGAGCTGGATGCTAGCATAGCGACAGGCCGCGCAGGCTCGCGGCAGGAGCCCCTAAAGTGCGAACTCTCGGCATCGATTTCGGCGAAAAACGCATCGGCCTGGCGATCTCCGACGACGCCGGCCGGGTGGCCGTGCCGATGGAGACCTTCGAGCGCCAGACCGACCGTCGCGCGGTCTACCGGATCGCGGCCCTGGCGCGGGAGGAGGAGGTCAAGCACCTGGTGCTCGGCGAGCCCCGGGGCTTGGAGGACGGTCTGCTGGGGCCGGCTGCGGAACGCATCAGGCGCTTCGGCGCCAAGCTGGCCAAAGCCTCTCGGCTTCCGGTCACCTACGTCGATGAGTCTTTGACCACCGTCGAGGCGGAGCATCGCCTGCTTGAGGCCGGTCGGGATCCGCGCGATCGAAAGGAACTCCTGGACGCCGTGGCGGCGCAGATCCTGCTGCAGCAGGCTCTCGACGAAGGCGCCCAAGGCGAGCCTTCCGCCACGCCGCCCGAGGCGCGGGATTGATTCGCCGGCTGGCGCGCTGGGCGGCCGGGCTGGTTCTTTTAGCCGCGCTGGTGGCCAGCGGCCTGGGTTATGCGGCGTGGGAGCGATTCCACAGTCCCTTCAGGGAGTGGGCCGGTGAGGAGCTGCTGGTCGCGGTTGCTCCAGGTACGTCAGTTCGCAGCATTCTCGACACCCTCGAGCGAGAAGGAGTTCTGGAGGACGCCCGGCTGGCGCGTCTCTTCCTGGTCCACCGCCTTGGAGACCCGCCTCTTTTGGCCGGCGAGTACCGCTTCGAGGGCCCCCTCTCGGCGCCCGAGGTGCTTGCCAAGCTGCGCCGCGGCGAGGTGGTGACCCACCCGGTGACCCTAATCGAGGGTCTCACCCTCGACGAGACGGTCGATGCGCTGGCGGCCGCGGGCTTTGGCGATCGCGAGGTTTTCGCGCGGGAGGTGAGAAAGGTAGGGCGCATCGAAGACCTCGACCCGGAGGCCACCAATCTCGAGGGCTATCTCTACCCCGAGACTTACCACTTCGCCCGCGGCACGTCCGAGGCTGAGATCGTCGATACCCTCGTCGGAACCTTCAGGAAGCGGTACGAAGCGGAGGTGGCGCCGCTGCTGGCGTCGCAGCCTTCGGAGCAGCGCACGGGGCAGCGCGGCGAGCCCCTCTCGCTGCGCCAGCTGGTGAAGCTGGCGAGCATCGTGGAGCGCGAGACTCAGCTCGACGAGGAGCGTCCCGTGGTAGCGAGCGTCTACGCCAACAGGCTGCGGATCGGCATGGGCCTCTACGCCGACCCGACGATCATCTACGGCAAAAAGCTCGAGGGCACCTGGGACGGCAATCTGCGGCGTTCGGACCTCGAGGCCGACTCGCCCTACAACACCTACCGAATCCCTGGGCTGCCGCCGACGCCGATCTGCTCGCCGACCCTCGCCAGCCTGCTCGCCGCCGTGGCGCCGGCCGAGACGCCCTACCTCTACTTTGTGAGTCGGAATGACGGCACTCACGTTTTCGCGCGCTCTAAAAAAGAGCACGATCGCAATGTCTACAAGTGGCAGAAGGTCTATTGGCGCGAGAGGTGGGCCCGGGAACGGGCGGAGAGGGCGGCTGAGAAAGCCAAGGCCGAGGCAGGCTCGAGCCCGAGCGATTGATCGGCCTCGGCGCGGCAACGCATCCTCTGCGAGGGCTGGCACCCGAGCAAATCTCGGGTAGACTTGAAGTTCAGACTCGCATCAATCGCCTCGAAGGCCCGTACGGCGTCTCTCGGCGCCAGTCATTGTCGAGGATCCGGTTGCCGAGCCATCGCGGGCATTAGACGGAGCTGCCATGAATACCCGAGAACAATTTGGCAAGTACCTCCTGCTCAAGAAGCTGACCGAAGACCCATTAGGCGAGACTTTTCGCGCGGGCCTTCTGGGCGATCAGGGCATGGAACGCGTGGCGCTTCTGCGCCTGTTCAACGGTCAAGGACTCGATGGCGCCAGGCTGTGGCAGGCCATCGAAGGTCGCGCCGGCATCCAGCAGGTGCTCAAGAGCCCCAACCTCGGCGACGGTATTGAGCTCGGCCAGCTCGAGGGGATCCCCTACGTTTCCTACGACTATGTCTCCGGGAAGAATATGGCCAACCTTCTCGAGCAGGCGGCGCGCAAGCGCAACTTCGTTCCCGCCGAACACGCCCTGCTGATCACCGAGCGGATCGCCCTCGGCCTGGCTTCCGCCGCGGAGACGCGCCACGAGAACCAGCGCATCATGCACGGCTTTTTGGTGCCCCACCTGGTGATCATCTCCAACGAAGGCGAGACCCGCCTGCTCGGCTTCGAAACGGGCGTGGGTCTGCGATCTTTCGCTCAGAACCCCGTGGTGCGCCAGCATTTTGGGCGCTACCTTTCGCCCGAGGCTTTGGCCGGTCACCCTCCGGACCGGGTCGACGATATCTATTCCTTGGGCGTCATTCTCTTCGAGCTGCTCACCGGCCGGCCTCTTCCTCCTCCCGCCGCCGACGGCTTCAACTCGGTAATCGATCAAGGGGTCGTGGCGACGGAAGGAACGCCCATCCCGGCCGAGCTGGGCGCGCTCCTCAAGCAGTCTCTGGTGGCTCGCGAACAGCGGATCAAGGACGTGGTGACGTGGCATAAAACTCTGAACAAATATATGTTCGAGGGCCAGTACAACCCCACGACTTTCAACCTCGCCTTTTTCATGCACAACCTTTTTCGCCAGGAGATCGAGCGAGAAAGCCAGGAGATCGAGGTTGAGAAGACGCTGCCCCTGCCCGTGGCAGCCGTGGCCGCGGCAGCGGCCGAAGCCAAACAGGAGGCCGCGGCGAGCGAGGCGGCGGCGGCAGGGGCCGCGGTCCCGGTAGCGCCCGCGGCGGCTGCCGCAGCGCCCGCGGCGGTGCCGAGCGCCGATCCTGAGGGCACGGCTGCCGACGTCAAGACCGACAATTTCATCCCCGAGTACGCCAAGGAGGAGAAGAGCTCCAAGACGGGCCTGATCATCGGTTTGGTCGCGGCTATCCTTCTCCTAGGTGGCGGCGCGGCTTTCTTCCTGAGTCAGCAGCCCGCCGAGGAGGCGTCGGCGCCGGAGACGGCGGCGGTGGATCCCGTTCCGCAGCCGGTCGAGCCGGCGGAGCCCGAATATACGGGACCCACCGAGGAGGAGATCAAGGCTCAGATCGCCGAGCTGGTGGACCAGCAGAGCAGCACGATCAAGCAGCAGTACGACGACCAGCTGGCCGCCCTACAGGAGCAGCTCGCGAAGGCCGAGCAGGAGGCTGAGGACCGCCGCAAGCGCGAGGCCGAGCGCAAGGCCGAGGAAGCCGAGCAGGCGGAGCAGGAGCGTCTGCGACTCGAGCAGGAGGCCAAGGAAGCGGAGGAAGAGGCGGCCCGAATCGCCCAGGCTGAGGCCGACGCCAAGGCGGCCGAGGAAGCCGCCAAGAAGGCTGAAGAAGAGGCCAAGCTGGCCGCCGCTCAGCCCAAGCCCCTGACCCCCGGCGGTGTGGTCACGCCGCCCGCCGCCGAATCCGCCGCCGCCGTCGATGCCTCCGAGCCTCCGCCGCCCGCCGCGCCGCAGGTGAGGCGCGGAGATTTGGTGGAGCCGGGCCCCGGCGTTTCGCCGCCGAAGGCCGTTCGGCCGGTGGCGCCGCGCTATCCCGAGATGGCTCGACGCTTCAACAAGAAGAGCGCGACGGTGCTGGTGCGCGTTCTGATCGACGAGAACGGCGAGGTTCTCAAGGCCGAGCTGGCCGGCAAGAAGCAGAAGTTCGGCTTCGACAGCGAAGCGCTCCAGGCCGCCAAGCGTTCGCAGTGGCGGCCGGCCAAAAAGGGCGGGGTGCCGGTCAAGATCTGGCACACTCTGACCATCGAGTTCCGCCAATAGTGGGGGCAGATAAGGCCCGGCCGGGCTGAGTCAGCGGATCCTCAGGGCGCCCCGGCGGCGCCCTCGAGGATCTCCCCCCGCGCCACGATCCGGGCGTCTCCGCACAGGCTCCCGCGAGCGCGCCCGTCGGCCTCGATCTCCAGCTCGACCTCGAGATCGAAACCGCCCCGGGTGCGGACCCGAGCGGCGCCGCGGAGCGCGCCGATCTCTAGGCCGACGCGTACCGCTGCGATCGCGCCGGTGCCGCAGGCGAGCGTTTCGCCCTCGACTCCTCTCTCCCACGACCGCTGATCGGCAAGCTCGGACGAGCGCCAGCGGATGACCTCAACGTTGGCCCCCTCGGGCCCGAGATCCTCGTGATGCCTGAGCGTCGGGCCTAGGGCGTCAAGGTCAAAGTCGTCCACCGGCTCGGCGGTAGCGAGCACGAAATGGGGGACCCCCACGGCGAGGCGGTAGCCCGCGAAGGTGCCGAGCGGGGTCTCGAGACTCGCGGCCTGGGGCGGCTCGATCCGCCACGGGATTCGAACTCGGGTGCGAAATCCGTCGAGGCGGCGGCCGTCGAGAGGCCCCGCCGCGGTCTCTAGGATCACGCGGCCGTTCTGGTGCCAGCCGAGGTGATGGGCGAGCTGCACGGCGCAGCGGCTGCCGTTGAGGCATAGGTCGCTCGGCGAGCCGTCCGCGTTCCAGTGCTGCATGCGCACAGGGCTCTCCGAGTCTGGACCCTTTCGCAGCACAAGGATGCCGTCTGCGCCGATCGAAAGGCCGCGGCGACACCAGGCCCGGACTTCGCCGGGCGCCGGGTCTTCGCGAGGCTCGACTCGGGCAATGAAATCGTTGCCCGCGCCCGACAGCTTGTAGAAGGAGGGGCTGAGGGTGCCGGAGGACGGCCGCTGGCCCATCAGCGGGTGGTGGCTGTCACCGGCGGGCTCAGCTCGCTCTCATTACCTTCGCCATCGACGGCCTGGATTCTGTAGACGAAGGGCAGGCCGCTCGCGAGGTTGCGGTCGGTGTACTGCGTGGGGGCGAGGGGACGATCGTTGAGGCGCACGAAGGTTTCGCGGCCCGCGTCGCGCCGGTGGATGAAATAGCCGGCCGTGTCGCGGTCCGGGCTGGGATCCCAGCGCAGGCGGATCGCGCCACGTTCGGGTAGAGCCACAATGTTGGAAGGCAGGCGCGGCGGGAAGGAGTCCACGTAGTCGATTTCGACCTCGCCGGAGAGGTCGCTCTCGACTCGCGGCTCCTGGCCGGTGATGGCGCGCACGGTGTAGATGTAGCGCTGGCCATAGCGAGCGCCGCGATCGACGGTTCGGCGCTCGTCGCCGGCGATACCGCTGGCCACCGGCGCGCCGTAGCCGCGCTCGGTGGCGAGGCGGCGAAAGACGTCGAATCCCTCGGCGTCGCCGCTCTGCCAGCGCAGCTCGACGCCGTTGCGCAGGCCCTCGACCTCAAGACCTCTGGGCGGCGTCGGCGGCTCGACCGGTACCAGGACCACCCGGTTCGAGAAGTCGGAGACCTCGGGGCCCTTGGTGGTGCGCACCGCGTAGATGCTGCCCATGACCGGGTCGGGCAGCGGATCGGCCAGGGGGAGCCGGAACTGCACTCGGTCGCCCACGATGGCGGAGTCGAGCTCGGTGCCGCGCAGGGTCATCAAGATATCGGCTCCGGCGTTGAACTCCTGCGCGGTCGCGCTGGGCGCCGCGCCATCCGAGAGCGCCGGCTTGCTGAGCTGGTGAAGCTCCAGAGTATCGATGCCGCCGAGGGCGGCCCCCGAAACGGTGGTGGCTGGATAGGCCAACTCCAGCTGAATCCAGCTGCCCTGCTGGCGAACCTTTAGGTCCTGGGTCGGCAGAGGCACGATGCGCAGCGGCGGTAGGGGGTCTCCCTTCTTGCCGCATGAGACGAGCGGCGCGAGCAGAGCCGCGACGAGCAGGCAGGGGAGGGCGCTGCGCAGCGAGCGTGCGGCCCCGGCGGCGGCGAAGGGCAGCGGCGGCGTGGGTGAGCTAAAGAACATAGCGGCTGAGATCCTCGTCTTGGACGATGTCGGCCAGGGCCTTGGCCACGTAGGCGGCGTCGACCTCCACTTCAGCGCCGGACATCTCCGGCGCCTCGAAGGAGACCTCTTCGATCAGTTTCTCCATCAGGGTCGCCAGGCGCCGGGCGCCGATATTCTCTGTGCGGGAGTTGACCTCGACGGCCAGCCGGGCGATCTCTTCTATCGCCTCGCTGCGAAAACTCAGCCGGATCTCCTCGGTATCCATCAGGGCCTCGTATTGCTTGGTGAGGGAGGCCTCCGGCTCGGTGAGGATCCGCACGAAGTCCTGCTGGTCGAGGGCCTGTAGCTCGACGCGGATGGGCAGCCGGCCCTGCAGCTCGGGGATCAGGTCCGAGGGTTTCGAGAGGTGGAAAGCGCCGGCGGCGATGAACAGGATGTGGTCGGTCTTGACCATGCCGTATTTGGTGGTCACCGTCGTGCCCTCGACGATCGGCAGCAGATCGCGCTGCACGCCTTCGCGGGAGACGTCGGGACCCCGGGCGCCGCCTTCGCGCACGGCGACTTTGTCGATCTCGTCGAGGAAGATCAGGCCGCCCTGCTCGACCCGCTCGCGGGCTTCGCGGGCCGCCTGACGCTGGTCGATGAGTTTCTCGGCCTCCTGCACCTCGAGGATCTCGCGCGCCTCGGCGACGGTCACCATCTGCCGCTGCCGCTTGCCGAAGAGGCCCGGCATCATCTCCTTGAGGTTGATCCCGACCTCCTCGACGCCGCCCTGGGGCGTGAACATCTCGAAGCTCGGATTACGCGACTCGTCGACCTCGATCTCAACCTGACGCTCGTCGAGCTCGCCTTTTCGCAGGCGATCGCGGAATTTCTCGCGGGTCGGCGCCAGGCTGTTGTCCTCGGCGGTCGAAAATCCCGGGGAGGCGGGCTGCGGCACCAGCAGGAGGAGGAGGCGCTCTTCAGCGCGCTCCGCCGCGGTCTTGAGCACCTCGTGCCGCTTCTCCTCTTTCACCATGGCGATGGCGATCTCCATCAGATCGCGCACCATCGACTCGCAGTCGCGGCCGACGTAGCCGACCTCGGTGAATTTGCTCGCTTCGACTTTGAGGAAGGGCGCCTTGGCGAGCTTGGCCAAGCGGCGGGCGATCTCGGTTTTGCCGACGCCGGTCGGTCCGATCATCAGGATGTTCTTGGGCATGATCTCGTCTGCCATCACGCCCTCGATCTGCTGGCGGCGCCAGCGGTTGCGCAGGGCGATGGCGACGGCACGCTTGGCGGCGTGCTGGCCGACGACGAATTTGTCGAGCTCGGCCACGATCTGCCGGGGAGTGAAGTTCTCCACCTACAGCTCCTCGATCGTCAGCTGGTCGTTGGAATAGATGCAGATCTCGGCGGCGATCAGCATCGACTGCCGGACCAGTTCCCGGGTCGGCATTTCCGTATGTCTCATCAGGGCACGGGCCGCGGCGAGGGCGAAGTTGCTGCCGGAGCCGATGGCCATGGCGCTCCCCTCGTCGGGCTGGATCAGGTCGCCGGTGCCGGACATCAGAAAGCTCTGCTCTCGCCCGGCGACCAGAATCATGGCCTGCAGCTGGCGCAGCACGCGATCGGTCCGCCAATCTTTGGCCAGCTCGATCACCGAACGCTCCAGATTGCCCTGGTACTCCTCCAGCTTGGCCTCGAAGCGGGTGACCAGGGCCAGGCCGTCGGCGGCGCCGCCCGCGAAGCCGACCAGCACGTCGCCGCGGCCGATGCGCTTGACCTTGGAGGCGCTGTGTTTCATCACCGTATCGCCGAGGGTGACCTGGCCGTCGCTGGCCATGACCACCTCGTCTCCGCGGCGGACGAGCAGGACTGTTGTGGCGTGCATGAGGTCCATGGGGGCGCGGAGCATATCAGTCCCGAAGCCGCCCTCGAGCGCCTCGGGAGCGGCCCATACGCCCGGGTTGTCTACTCTTCGTCCCCGTTTTCAGATCGCGCTCGCGGGTGCGCCTCGCGGTACACGCGAAGCATGCGATCGATGTCGACATGGGTGTAGCGCTGGGTCGTCGACAGGGAGCCGTGGCCGAGCAGCTCCTGGATCGAGCGCAGGTCGGCGCCCTCCTCCAGGAGATGGGTGGCGAAGCTGTGCCGCATCATGTGGGGATGCACGCTTTGGGCTCCGCTGGCCGCCGCCTGGCGCCGGTCGAGAATCAGCCGTACGGCGCGGTCGGACAGGCGGGAGCCCCTGAAGTTGAGAAAAACCGGATCGCGCGCGTCGAAGCCCTCGAGCCCGTCGCGCACGGTTTGCCAGACTTTGAGCCAGGAGCGAAGGGCGTCGGCCGCCGGGCCGCCGAACGGCACCATGCGCTCTTTGCCGCCTTTTCCTACCACCCTGAGCACCCGGGCCTTGAGATCGAGATCCTGCCAGTCGAGCCCCACGGCTTCGCCGACCCGCAGGCCCGTGGCGTAGAGCAGCTCGACCAGGGCGCGGTCTCGCTCGGCGAGCGGGCCGTCTCGCTCTTCCGTTTCGATGAGCTTCTCCACTTCGCCGGGGCGGAGGTGGCGAGGCAGCGACCTCTCCTGCTTGGGAGCCCGCACGGCCGACGCTGGATCGCTCTTGAGTCGGCCGATTTGGCAGGCGTAGCGGAAGAGGCTGCGCACCGCCGAAAGCCGCCGGGCGAGGCTGCTTTTCGCCAGCTTGCGCTGGCTCTCGTGGGCGAGAAAAGAGCGCACGGTGCGAGTGTCGACGTCCTCGGGCCGCACCCGGTCGGCCTCGAGGCCTAGAAACTCAGCAGCGAAGTCGCGAAAGCTCTCGAGGTCGCGACCGTAAGCTCTCAGGGTGTGGGCCGAGAGGCCTCGCTCAAGCCGGAGATGCTCGAGGTAGTGCTCGATCAGGCGCTGCATCGTCTGCAAAATAGCAGATCGCGCTATCCTGCCAGGCGTCGCCTCGGGCAGCGCCTGAAGGGCCGACGCCCCGTGATCATGCACCCTGTTGAGCTGACCCTACGACGCGCCTTGAGTCGCTATCCCCGCGCCAAGCGCTGGGCGAGCGCCGTTCGGCGCCGGGTCTTGTGGCGCGGGCGCAGCGCGGCCGGGCATTGGGACGAGCACGTGGGTGAGGTCGAGTCGACCTCGCCGCGCGGCTGGCTCGACAGCGAGTTGGTGGAGCGCGAGCACATCCGCCCGCAGATCACCGGCGACCCTGAAGTTTCTTACCTCGAGAGCTTCGCCCGTTCGCATCTCGGCGGGAGCGGGGGAGGCAGCGTTGTCAGCCTCGGCTGCGGCGGCGGAAATCTCGAGCGTGCGCTGGTCTCTTTGGGAGTTGCGCATCGCATTCTGGGCCTGGACGCCAGCCCCGCCTCTATCGATCTGGCGGAGCGGCTGGCGCGCGAGGCTGGGCTCGCCGAGCGCGTCCAATACCGCGTGGTCGACGTCGACCGACTGAGCCTCGAGC
>JBCCLG010000013.1:0-20371 GCA_039027015.1 Acidobacteriota bacterium
AAGGCGGTGAACTCGGCCATGCCGTTGTCCGCCTGAACTTTGGTGATCGCGGCGGTCAGGGTGGTCTTTCCGTGGTCCACGTGACCGATCGTGCCGATGTTGACGTGCGGCTTATTCCGCTCGAACTTTTCCTTGGCCATGGCGCTTGAAGCCTCCTCCTGTATCCGTCCCGCCCGCGCGGCGGGTCACCGGGTCTTGGGTCTCGAATGGCGAATGGATCGTTGATGCGTGGAGCCCACGACCGGACTTGAACCGGTGACCTCTTCCTTACCAAGGAAGTGCTCTACCGCTGAGCTACGTGGGCCCGAATCTGGACATTCGCCCTGGCGGCGACCTCTCTAGACGTCGACGCCTCTCGCTACCTTTAGTCTTGTGGGTGTGGTTTGATTTCCGCGGGACCGGCAGGAGCCGGCTGTGGGGGCCCGGGCCTCGTGAAGGCCCGCTGACAAGTTTCGGGAGACTAGCAAAAGCCCTCAAGAGCTGTCTAGAAAGGGCTTGGGCGGCCAGTCTGGGCTGACAGAATGGAGCGGGAGACGGGATTCGAACCCGCGACCAACAGCTTGGAAGGCTGTGACTCTACCCCTGAGTTACTCCCGCGGGGCCGGAAAGGCGAAGAGGATGGTGGAGGCGGTTGGATTTGAACCAACGTAGGTATACACCGGCAGATTTACAGTCTGCTGCCTTTGACCACTCGGCCACACCTCCATGAGTTCGTTGCCTTGCTAGCTCGCCGGCTTCCGTTAAGACAGTCAGCCAGCCAGCCAGTTTTCCGTGCGAGCAAATTGTCGAGAGCAACGCCGCGGGATGTGTAGCTCTGCTCCCTGGAGAGCGGGCCGCATGCCGCGCGACGGCGAGCGC
Source organism: Acidobacteriota bacterium (assembly GCA_039027015.1). Taxonomy (GTDB): domain Bacteria; phylum Acidobacteriota; class Thermoanaerobaculia; order Multivoradales; family J023; genus JAUIJL01. The sequence goes on from JBCCLG010000013.1 coordinate 859, forward strand.
TTGAGGTCGGGAATCCGGTTTGGGCGGCTCGTGGAGCCGGCACCCGGACTCGAACCGAGGACCTACTGATTACAAGTCAGTTGCTCTACCAACTGAGCTATGCCGGCTAAACCTATGGGCCGCTCAAGGTTGGCGCACCTCAGCGCTCGGCGGGCGTCGGATTGTACAGGGGCCCGGAGCCGACAGGCAAGCTCTCTGCCAAATTTTCACCGACGAAATGGGCCGGTGACGAACCCACGCGCCGACCGCCGCAGCGGGCTCACGCGCGCTGCCGCACGGCTTCGTAGAGCAGGGCCGATGCCGCGGTGGTCAAATTGAGCGACGACACTCGGCCGCGCATGGGCAGACCGATCAGACCGTCGCAATTCTCGCGGGTGCGCCTGCGCAGCCCGCCGGCTTCTCCGCCGATCACCAGCGCGAGCTTGCCGGTCAGATCAAGACTCCAGGGCGGCTGTCCGCCGGCGTCCGCGCCGTAGACCCAGAAGCCTTCGGCCTGCAGCCTCTCGATCTCGTGGGTCGAGTTGGTAATCCGCTCGACGTCCAGCCATTCGGCAGCGCCCGCCGAAGTCTTGACGGCCACCGGCGTGAGGGGCGCCGAGCCCCGGTCACGCAGCAGGATCTTCGAGACTCCAGCCCCTTCACAGACCCTCAGGAGAGCGCCGAGGTTACGCGGATCCTGAATGTCCTCAGCGAGCACCACCAGATCGGGATCGCCGCCGCCGCTCGCTCCGCGTTTCTCGGCTTGGCCCTCGAGCTCGGCGGCAAAACCGTTGTGCGCCTGGCCCTGCGCCCGGCCCGAAATTTCGCCGCTGGCTACGACTTCGGTTGCGATCCCGTGACGCCGACACAGCTCTTCGATCTCGCCTCGACGCCTGCCGCTCCTGGCGGCGATAAGAACCCGACCGACGTCTTGGGGCCTGTGTCGGAGCAGTTCGCGAAGCGGGTGGAAGCCAAAAATGAAGTCGGCCATTCGGCTCGGCTCAGACCGTCAGGATGTCCTTCTCTTTGCTCTCGAGCGTGCCGTTGATGTCGGCGATGTACCGATCGTGCAGCTTCTGCACTTCGCCCTGGCCGCGATGCTCGTCGTCTTCGCTGATCTCTTTGGCTTTCTCGAGCTTCTTGAGCGACTCGTTGCCCTCGCGGCGCGCCTGGCGGATGCCGTTGCGGCTCGACTCGGCCATGTCGTGGGCCTTGCGCACCAGCTCTTTGCGCCGCTCCTCGGTCAGCTGGGGGAGCGGAATGCGCACTACCTTGCCGTCGTTCGAGGGGTTGAGCCCCAGGCCGGCGCGCATGATTCCCTTCTCGATCTCGGAGATGAGGCTCGACTCCCACGGCTGGGCGGTGATCATGTGGGGATCGGGGACGCCCAGGGTCGCGACCTGATTCAGGGGTGTCGGATTGCCGTAATACTCGACCATCACGCCGTCCAGGATGGCGATCGACGCCCGCCCGGTGCGCAGGCTCTTCAGCTCATGTTGAAAGTGGTCGAGAGCCTTTTTCATATTGGCTTCAACGGCCTGGAAGACTTCGTTCATGACACCTCCTCGCCCCTCGTGAGGGGACGACAGATTCTGCGGTCGGGACAGCGCGCGCCGCGCTCGATAGCGCGGCGTTATCCTCTCCCGCTGCCGCCGAAACTGTCAACGAGCCGCGGCCCGCTCGCTCGCTAGCCTCTGACCACCGAGCCGACCTTCTCGCCGGCCAGGACGCGGAGGATATTGCCCGGCTGATGGAGGTCGAAGAGCTGAATGGGAATTTGATTCTCGCGGCATAGGCTGATCGCCGCGGCGTCCATGAAGCGCAGGTCGCGCTCCAGCACCTGCTGATAGGTCAGCTCGGGAATCAGCTCCGCGTCGGGATCTTTCTTGGGATCGGCGGTGTAGATGCCCGGCACCTGGGTTGCCTTGAGCAGCACCTCGGCGCGAATCTCGCTCGCCCGGAGGGCCGCGGCGCTGTCGGTGGTGAAAAAGGGGTTGCCGGTGCCGGCGCCGAAAATCACCACCCGACCTTTTTCGAGGTGCCGCACGGCGCGGCGCCTGATGTAGGACTCGGCGACCTCGCGGATCTCGATCGCGGTTTGCACCCGAGTGGTGACTTTGCGCGCCTCGAGCGCGTCCTGAAGCGCCAGCGAGTTAATCACCGTGGCGAGCATGCCCATGTGATCGCCCGTCACGCGGTCCATGCCCTGCTGGGCGACCGCCAGGCCCCGCACGATATTGCCGCCGCCGATGACGACGGCGAGCTCGACGCCTCGGTCGTGGACCTGGCGCAGCTCATCGGCGATCCGGCCCACCACGTTTTCATCGAGGCCAAACCCTCGTTCACCCATCAGGGCTTCACCCGAGAGCTTGACCAGAACCCGACGGTGAACCAGATCGCCGGCACTCATCGCGTCAGCTGCCCGCGACGGCCGCAGCCACTTCGGCCACGAAGTCGTCCTGCTTCTTCTCGATGCCTTCGCCCAGCTTATAGCGCGTGAAGCGCCGCACCTGGATGTTCTCACCGATGCGGGCCACCGCCTCGGTCACCATCTCGCCGACGGTTTGATCCGGGTTCTTGACGAACGGCTGCTCGAGGAGCACGGCCTCGCTGTAGTACTTCTCGATCTTGCCCTTGACGATGTTGGGAATGATCTTCTCGGGCTTGCCCTCGGCGCGCATCTGCTCGGCGTAGATCTCCGCCTCTTTCTCCAGGACCTCGGGGGTGACCTCCTCGCGGCGCACGAAGCGCGGGTCCGATGCCGCGATGTGCATGCAGATATCGCGCACCAGCTGCTGAAAGTCGTCGGTGCGGGCTACGAAGTCGGTCTCGCAGTTGATCTCGGCCATGACGCCGATCGAGCCGTTGCCGTGGATGTAGGAGCCCACGATTCCCTCGGCCGCCACGCGCCCGGCCTTCTTGGCCGCCGCGGACAGACCCTTTTTGCGCAGCTCTTCGATCGCCTTTTCGATGTCGCCCTCGACTTCCTGCAGGGCTTTCTTGCACTGAAGCATCGGCGCGCCGGTGCGCTCCCGCAGCTCCTTCACCATGGCAGCTGTGATTTTCACGGCTTATTCTCCGTGACGGCTAAGCCGTCGGTCATTCTGGGGACTTGATGGGTTCGATGAAAGACGGGGCGTCTTTCTACAAAGAGTCGGTTGTCGTTTTTGACCTCTATATACAGAGAGGAGGCCAGGCCGACCGCGCGTCCTGACCTCCTCGCCTCCTGCGTGCTGCTCTCGCGCAGCTTCTCAGTTGGCGTCCTCGGCCGGGGCGCTCTCCTCCGCGGGTGCGGCTGTCTCCGCCGGCGCAGCCGCCGGCTCGGCAGCCGCCGGAGCGGCTTCGGCTACCGGAGCGGCAGCAGCCGGGGCTGGAGCGCTCTCGACGGGAGCGTCCTTGGCGGCGATCATCTGCTCCTCGCCGAGCTTGCCGGCACCGGCGAGATAGGCGTCGGCGATCTTCGCCGAGAAGAGCCGGATGGTGCGGATGGCGTCGTCGTTGCCGGGGATCACGTAGTCCACCAGCTCCGGGTCGCAGTTGGTGTCGACGATGGCGATCACCGGAATGCCGAGTTTGTTGGCCTCGGCGATTGCGATGCCCTCGCGCTTCGGATCGACCACGAAGATCGCGTCCGGCAGGCCGCCCATTTCCCGAATACCCGAGAGGTTGCGGTGCAGCTTGGCCCGCTCGCGATCGAGGCGCAGGCGCTCTTTCTTGATAAGCGGCGTGGACTCGTCGTCGAGGCGCTTCTCGATGTCCTTGAGGCGATCGACGGAGGCGCGGATGGTGACGTAATTGGTCAGCGTGCCGCCGAGCCAGCGGTGGGCCACGTAATACTGCCCGCAGCGATCGGCTTCCTGCATGATCGCTTCCTGAGCCTGCCTCTTGGTGCCCACGAAGAGCAGACGGCGGCCGGTGCGGCCCATCTCGTGCACGAATTCCGCGGCCTCGTGGAAGCGGCGCAGAGTCTTCTGCAGGTCGATGATGTAGATGCCGTTGCGCTTGCCGAAGATGTAACGACGCATCTTCGGGTTCCAGCGCCGAGTCTGATGACCGAAATGGACTCCTGCTTCGAGCAGGTCGCGCATTCTGAGATTAACCAAGGTCCTGACTCCTCAGCGCTTGCTGAACTGATAGCGGGCGCGGGCGCCCTTCAATCCGTATTTCTTGCGTTCCTTGGCTCGCGGATCGCGGGTCACGAAACCCGCGGCCTTGAGCTTGGGCCTAAGCTCGCTGTTGTACTCCATCAGAGCCCGCGTGATGCCGTGCCGGATGGCGCCGGCCTGACCGGAGCTGCCGCCGCCGCGAACGGTGACCGTCACGTCGACCGACTCGAGGGTCTCGGTGAGCAGCAGGGGCTGCTTGACGATCATCTTCAGCACGTCGTTCGGGAAGTACTGCTCGATGGATCGGCGGTTGATGGTGATCTCGCCCGACCCCGGACGCACGTAGACGCGGGCCGCCGCGGTCTTGCGGCGTCCCGTGCCGTAAGGCGGGTTCTGGGGCGAATAAGGGGGAAGCTCGACCGCCGGCTGCGGCGGAGTCTCGAGGGGCTCGGTGGGCTGGACGTCGTCGCTCAAGGCTTAATCTCCTCGGATTCCTACGATCGTCGGCTCAGAGCTGAGCGGCGGCCATGTCGAGCGGCTGCGGCTGCTGGGCATGGTGAGGGTGCTCCGGACCGCTGTACACCTTCAGTTTGCGGTGCAGAGCACGACCCAGGCGATTCTTCGGCAGCATGCCTCGGACCGCCAGCTCGATCATCCGTTCGGGTTTTTTGGCACGCATCTCGCGGGCGGTCTGTTCCTTGAGACCGCCCGGTCGGCCGCTGTGCCGGCGATAAATCTTTTGGTCTTCTTTGCGCCCGGACAGCACGACTTTGTCGGCATTGACCACGATGACGAAGTCACCGGTATCCATGTGCGGGGCGAACATGGTCTTGTGCTTGCCGCGGAGCGTGCCGGCGACAACCGACGCCAGTCGGCCGAGTCGCAGGCCCGTGGCGTCCACCACGAACCACTCGCGGTCGATATCGGCAATCTTCGGGCTATAGGTTTTAGTCATCGTCCGAATTCCAGTCGGCAGTCTTCAGGGCGGGAATCTCTGATTCTCGGCGTCTATCGATCTATAGAGCGGAACGCTGGAGGTCCAGGGGTCTGGTTCTCGAAGCGTGGGCCGGAGCCGGCGGCGGTTCGGTCGCGCTGCGGGGATGGGTTTCGGCGCAGGAGTGCCGACCCTCGATCGAAGCCAGCTCGGAGGGCCGCCGATCATACGTTTGCGCTCGACGGAGTGTCAAGAGATCGGCGGCGCCAGATGGGGCCCCGCCCCGCAGCGCGGCGCACCTCCTCGCCCTGAGCCTCAGGCGGCGCGGGAGGAGCGCCCCACGTGCTGGCGCAGAACCTCGGCCGTCGGTCCCGAGCCCTCGCTCAGAAAATCCGCCAGCGGCCCGGAAAAGAGAAGCTGACCGCCGCCTGAGCCGCCCTCGGGGCCGAGGTCGACGATCCAGTCGCAGCGCGCCACCAGGTCCGTGGAGTGCTCCACAACCACCACGCCGTGCCCGTGGCCCAAAAGCTTGCGCAGGGTTTGGTGAAGGAGATCGATATCGGCCAGGTGGAGTCCCGTCGTCGGCTCGTCGAATAGAAAGAGTCGCGGCCCGCCCTTTTTCGCCAGGCTCGACGAGTCGACGAAGGTCGCCAGCTTCAGCCGCTGAGCCTCGCCGCCCGAAAGGGTCGCCGTCGACTGGCCGAGGCGGAGGTAGCCGAGGCCCACGTCGACGAGGGTCCGCAGTTTGCGCACCAGCCCGCGTGAATCGGCGAAAAACTCGATGGCCTCAGCCACCGTCAGCTCCAGCACCTGGTCGATCGCCAGCCCCCGCCAGCGCACCGCCAGCACCTCGGGCTTGAAGCGCCGGCCCTGGCAGCTCTCGCACACCACCGAGACCGGCGCCATGAAGTGCATGTCAACCTCGGTGGTTCCCGTGCCTTTGCACATCTCGCAGCGGCCGCGGTCGACGTTGAAAGAGAAGTGGCCCGGGCTGATGCCGGCGCCCAAGGCCTGCGGGGTCGCGGCGAAAAGTTTGCGCACGGCGTCCCAGGCCTTGACGTACGTCACGGGGTTGGAGCGACTCGAGCGGCCGAGCGGACGCTGATCGACCAGCACCACGTCGGCGAGCGTCTCGAATCCCACGAGGCCGTCGCACTCCCCGGGATCGACGTCCACCGTGCCGCGGGAACGCTGAAAGCCGCCGTAGATCACGTTCTCGACCAGGGTCGATTTGCCCGACCCCGAAACCCCGGTGACCGCCACCAGGCAGCCGAGGGGAAGCTCGACGTCGAAGCCACAGAGGTTGTTGTGGCGCGCGCCGCGGACCCCAACTCGCGGCAGCACCTGAAGCGACAGGGAGTCGTCCTCTAGCTCGGCCCGGGTCTTGGCCGGCGGCGGCTCCTTCATGTAGCGCGCGGTCGCGCTCTCGGCGTGCTCGAGAATCGCCGAGTACTCACCCTGCACGAGCAGCTCGCCTCCGTGCTCGCCGGCCCCGGGCCCGAGATCGATCACGTGATCCGCGCCCTCGATCAGCGTGCGGTCGTGCTCCACCACCAGGACCGTGTTGCCGCGATCCGAAAGGCCGCGCAGCATGCCCAGAAGCCGGTCCGAGTCTCGGGGGTGCAGGCCGATGGTCGGCTCGTCGAGCACGTAGAGGGTTCCGGTCAGTCCGTTGCCTAAGGCCGAAGCCAGCTGAATCCGCTGGCTCTCGCCCCCCGAGAGCGTGCGCCCGAGGCGATCGAGGGAGAGATAGCCGAGCCCGACCTGACGCAGGGTCTCGAGCCGCTCGCGCAGCATGACCTCCAGGGTGCCCTCCACCCCGCCCTCATCGATCCAGTCGCACAGCCTCTCGATCGACAAGGCCGAAAGCTCCGCCAGATCGAGGCCCCGCCAGCGCACGGCGAGAGCCTGGGGCTTGAGCCGCCGGCCCTCACACTCCGGGCAGGTATCGTAGGAGCGGTAGCGCGCCAGCAGGACGCGCACGTGCATGCGATAGTTTTTGCGCTCCAGGCGAGCGAAGAAGCGGTCCAGATTGGTGAACGGACCGAGGCCGCTCCACAAATACTCGCGATCCTCCTCGGGCAGGCTCGAGAGAGGCACGTGGGTCGCGATGCCGACGGCGCGGCAGGCGGCCAGCAGCTTGGGGTAGTGCCGCTCGAAGGTTTTCGAGTTCCATGGGGCAATCGGCCGCTCTTCCAGACTCTTGGATGGATCCGGGATTACCCGCCGCCGGTCGACCCCCAAAACGCGCCCAAAACCCTGGCAGCTGCCGCACGCGCCGAGCGGCGAGTTGAAGGAAAAGAGGGGCGGCGTCGGCCGCTCCATCGCCTCGCCGCAGCGCTCGCAGGTCAGGCCTCGGCCGACGTAGAGGGCGGGCTCTTCAGGATTGAGCTCCTCTCCCGCCAGGAAGATCTGTAGTCGGCCCGAGGCCAGGGCATAGCCCTCTTCGAGGGTCTCCAGCAGACGGGTTCTCTTACTCGCCTCGAGTCGAAACCGCCCGAGCACCAGGCGCAGAGGCTGCCACCCGGTCGGCCACCGGGTCTGCGGCTTGAGCCGCTCGATTTCTCCGCCCTCTAAAAGCCGCCTGAAGTAGCCCTGCCGCACCAGCTCGCGCAGCTTGAGATCGGCCTGACGCTTGGGCCGCTCGAGGGCGGCCACCACCAGCACGCTCTGCTTGGGATAGCGCTCCAGCAGCAGATCGGCCACCTGCTGCGGTCCCCGGCCCGACACGGTTCCCTCGTGTCCCTTGGGACAGAGGACCTCACCGCTATGGGCGTAGATCAGGCGCAGCACGTCGTGCACCTCGGTCAGCGTGCCGACGGTGGCGCGCGCGTTCTTGACCGAGTTGCGAGCCTCGAGGGCCAGCGACGGCAGCACGTTGTCGATCGACTCGACCGGCGGCCGCTCCATCTGCTCGAGGAATTGCCGCACGTAGGTCGACATCGACTCCACGAAGCGCCGCTGGGCTTCGGCGTAGATCGTGTCGAAGGCGAGAGACGACTTGCCCGCTCCCGACACCCCGGTCACCACCGTCAGCTTGCCTTGCGGAATCCGGCAGTCGACGCCCTTGAGGTTGTGGGTGCGGGCGCCGCGCACCTCGATGGCGGTGGTGGAGTCGGAGGTCATCTCGAGGGGTCTTCCATCGTCCGGTCAGCCGGACGCCACCCACTCTTCGAGAGAGAGAGGCCGTTAGATCGACTGGGGTTCAGGCTGAGCGCGAAAGGCGCGCAGAGCCGGCTCGAGCCCGAGCCAGGTCATATAGACGTAGCCCTGAAGAAAAAGCCACAGAAAAGGCAGCGAGAACCACATGCCGAGCTGAATCGCGAAGACGAAGCAGGCGATGAAATAGAGCGCCAGGGCGGCCTCGACGTAGAACGAGAGGTTGAGCCCCAGGGAGTAGGCCTTATCCGCCCAGCCGCCCTGGCGGCCTTCCAGGCGGTATTTGGGCGTGCGGTGGAAGACGCCGCCGCGCTCGAAGAGTCCGGCCCACACCGCCCGCGACTGGTTGACCGAAAGCCCGATTCCCACGGCCATCAGCGCCGGCATCTGCAGCAGGCAGCGCCAGGCCGGGACCCCGCCGCTCTTGCGCTGGCTGACCAAAAAGAAAATCACCACCGACAGGGTCGCCATGGTGAAAAGAGGAAGATCCAGGGCGAGCAGACGCCAGCTCGCCGCGCCCCGGCGCAAATACATCGCCGGGAAAATCAGGAAGGAGAGGGCGAGCATCAGCGGATAAGCCGAGTTGGCCGTCAGGTGGATGACCGCCTCGAATTTGGCCCGGCGGCTGATCGGCGCGCGCAGCACCGCGCGCAGCAGCTTGCGCGCCGTCTGCACGGAGCCCTTGGCCCACCGATGCTGCTGACTCTTGTAGGCGTTGACCTCGGCGGGCAGCTCCGCCGGCACCACGACGTCGTCCAAATACGCGAAGCGCCAGCCGTGCAGCTGCGCTCGGTAAGAGAGGTCGAGGTCTTCGGTCAGAGTGTCGTGCTCCCAGCCGCCGGCGTCTTCGATCGCCCGGCGACGCCACACGCCGGCCGTGCCGTTGAAGTTGAACAGGCAGCCTCGGCGGTGCCGCTCCGCGTGCTCGACCACGAAGTGACCGTCGAGCAGGATCGCCTGAACCTTGGTGAGGAGAGAGTAGGAGCGATTGAGGTGCCCCCAGCGGGCCTGCACCATGCCGACCTCTGGATCGGCGAAGGGCAGCACCGTTTGGCGCAGAAACTCCCGGGTCGGCACGAAATCCGCGTCGAAGACGGCGATCAGGTCGCTGGTGGCGACCTCGAGACCGGCGGCCAGCGCGCCGGCCTTGTAGCCGACCCGATCGACCCGGTGCACGTGGTGGATGTCGTGCCCTTCGCTGCGGCGCAGCGCCACGTGCCGCGCGACCAGCTCCTGGGTCTCGTCGGTGGAATCGTCGAGCACCTGGATCTCGAGCCGATCCGGCGGATAATCTATTTCGCAGACGGCGTCGATCAGGCGCTCCGCCACGTATTTCTCGTTGAAAATGGGAAGCTGAACGGTAACCCGCGGCCAGACCTCCGGCTGGGGAATCTCCGGATCCGAATCCGACCGCCGCAGATAGCCGAGCGCCAGGAGAAGCCGGTGGAGACCGTAGGCCGCCAGAACGCCCAGGACGGCGAAATAGAGTGCCAGGATCGAGACCTCCATCCACTCCATCATCGCTCGGCGCGCTCCTGACCGCCGCCGCGCCGCTGGTGGCGGTCCACGTGGCTTTGGTCTTGTTGGGTCATCCGTTGGGTCATCCGTATCTGACGGTTTCGCTGTTGATGCTCGGCAGCGGGCTGTGCGTCATGGCGGTGCTGCGTCTGGAGGATCGGCTCACCCTGGCTCGCTTGCTCGGCGTTGCGGCGGTGCTTCGAGTCATTTTATTGCCTCTTCCGCCCGCGCTTTCCGACGACGCTTTGCGCTACGTGTGGGACGGCCGGGTTGTCGCGGCTGGAGACAATCCATATCTGCTGGCGCCGGAGGATCCGCGTTTGGCTCCGCTGCGTGACGATTCCTGGCGCGTCATGCCCCACAAGCACGTGCCTACGGTCTACCCGCCGCTGGCGCTTCTGCTCTTCACCGTCGTCGGGTTCTCGCCGGCGCCTTTTCTCAGTCTCAAGATCATACTCGCTTTCGCCGATTGGCTCGGCTGCCTGCTGCTGGCCAGGCTCGCGATGAGGCTGGGCGCGCCCGTCGGCCGGGCCGCCTGGTACGCGTGGAACCCGCTGGTCACCCTCGAGATCGCCGGTCAAGGACACATTGACGGCCTGATGCTGCCGCTGATGATCCTGGCGGTCTTCTGGCTCACCGGCCCCGCCAGGCCAGGGTGGGCCGGCGCCGCCGCGGCGTCTGGAATTCTGGCCAAGCTGGTGCCCCTGATCGCCCTGCCGGTGTGGGCGCGCTCGCTCGGAGCCGCAACCCCGGGCGACGGCTTTTTCGCGCGCCACAGGCGCTCGGCGATCTTCCTGGCGGTCACCGCCGGCCTGGCGGGCGCCTGCCTGATGCCGGTGCTGTGGAGCACCGGAGGCGTGCCTCCGGGCCTGGTGACCTACGGCGTGTCGTGGGAGTTCAACGGACCTCTTTATGAACCCCTGTGGCGGCTGATCGACCTCGCCGATCCCGTGGACGAGATCAAGCGCGGGCTCGACGGCGCCAAGGACCTCACCGGCATGTACGAGGGCGGCCTTTGGAACGCCCTCTACCACTACGTCTACCCCCAAATGCTCGCCAAGCTGGCGCTGGCGGCCTGCTTTGCGGCCTTTCTGCTGCGCGAGCTGGTGCGCGGACCGCGTCGCCACCCCGTGGAAGCCAGCGGCAGGCTCTTCACGGCGGTGCTGCTGGCGGCCTCCACCGTCTACCCTTGGTACGTGCTGTGGACGCTGCCCTGGGCGGCTCTGGGCCGGCGCTCGGCCGGCTTGGCGCTCTCCTTCCTGGTGCCCTTGTCCTACCTGCCGCAGCATACGGACGTTCCGCTTTTCCCGTGGGTGTGGGCGGTGATCTGGCTGCCTTTCTTCGCGCTCCTCGTGAGGCAGCCGGCGGCCTGGGACCTCAATCCGGACTCGAGCCCTGACTCGGCCCGCGGCAGCGAGCCCGCTTTCCGCGAGCCGGAGAAGGCATGACCCGCCGAACCTCTTTGCTGCGCCTGACCGTGGCCTACGACGGCGGCGGCTACGCCGGGTGGCAGCGCCAGCCCAACGCCATGACCGTGCAGGAAAGGCTCGAGGACGCCCTGGGCGCGCTCGTCACGGCCGCGGATCCGAGCGCCGCCGGACGACAGATCGTCGTCGGGGCGGGCCGCACCGACGCGGGCGTTCACGCCCGCGGCCAGGTGGCCCACGTGCGGGCGCCGGCCGCGCTGCCGCTGCGGGCGTGGGTTCATGCCGTCAACTCTCATCTACCCTCGGACATACGGGTCTTGGCCGCCCACCGGATGCCCGAGAGCTTCCACGCCCAGCGCTCGGCGGTGGGCAAGCGCTACGTCTATCGCCTCTATCGCGGGCGGGTGCCGCCGCCGACCCTCGCGCCCTATGCGGCGGGCGTTTCGGAGCAGCTCGACGTGCCGCTGGTGCGCCGGGCGCTGGCGGATCTACCGGGCCGCCGCGACTTCTCGGCCTTCGCGCTGGCGGGCGGCAGCCACCGGCACGGCGTGCGCCGACTCTTCGCCGCGACGCTCGACGGCGCGCCGGACGGGCGCGAGCTGACGATGAGCTTCTACGGCGAAGGCTTTTTGCGCGGCATGGTGCGCGCGCTGGTCGGCACGGCGATCGAAATAGGCCGCGGGCAGCGGGACCCCCAGGACTTCAGGCGCCTTCTCCTGCCCGGCACGGGGCGCGAGCAGGCCGGCTTTACCGCCGAAGCGCGCGGCCTGTGCCTGGAGAAGGTCTTCTACCCCGAGGCCCTCGCCCCGCTCGACGGCTACGTCGCCTGATCCGCCCCGCTTTCTGCGCCCGTTCCGCGCTCCGGCCCTGTGGTAGCTTACGCCGCCATGAGCCGCGACCGCGCCCTAGTCGAAAATCTGGCCGAGCCGGGGTCGCCCGCGGATCTGTGGCTCCGCCGCCTGGATCTCGCCCGCCTGCCGCGACACGTTGCGGTGATCATGGACGGCAACGGCCGCTGGGCCCGCTCGCGCGGCAAACCGCGCGCCTTTGGCCATCGCAGCGGCGTCGAGGCCGTGCGCGACGTGGTCGAAGCCTCGGCCTGCCTGGGCCTCGAGGTCCTGACGCTCTACGCCTTCTCGGTCGAGAATTGGCAGCGGCCGCGGCATGAGGTGTGGACGCTGATGAACCTGCTGCGCGACTACCTGCGCCGCGATATCGAGCGCCTGATCAACAACGGCGTGCGCCTGCGCGTTCTCGGGAGGCGCGACCGCCTCGACCCGAGCCTGCTGACGGAACTCGATCGAGCCGTCGAACGCACCGCCGGCGGAGATCGCATGGAACTCAACGTAGCTCTCAACTACTCGGCGCGCTGCGAGATCGTGGACGCCTGCAGGCGCCTGGTTCAGGATTGGGGCGCCGGCCAGCCGCTGGAGATCGACGAGGCGACCATCGACCGCTACCTCTACACCGCCGGCCAGCCCGACCCGGATCTGCTGATCCGAACCTCGGGGGAGATGAGGATCAGCAACTTCCTGCTGTGGCAGCTGGCGTACACGGAGATCTGGGTTACGGAAAAGATGTGGCCGGACTTCCGCCGGGCGGATCTTCTCGAGTCGATCCACGACTTCCAAAAACGTCGGCGTCGCTTCGGCCGGGTCGAGAACGAAGAGCCGGCCGATGCGCTGGCCGTCGGCGCGTCCTCGGTTTCATGAAGTTACCGGCGGCCGCGCAAAGATTCTGAGCACCCGGCCCAGTGACTCTCAAAGCCACCCCGGCGCTCGCCGAGAGCGAGGAGGCTCCCCGCCGCTCCGGGTCGCCGTCGTCCCTCGTGCCGCGGCTGATCACCGGCGTGGTGATCGCCGCCTTCGCCGTCACCCTGATCCTCACGGTGCCGGTGCAGCTGGGCTTCTTAGTCTGGCTCGGCGCCTTCTTCTGGGCCAGCACCGAGTTCGTCGGCATCGCCCAACACCTCGCTCCCACCGCTCCCCTGCGCTGGCTGTGGCTCTTCGTGCCGGCCGCCGCCACGGCCGGCTTCCTGAGTCTTCGCGGCCAGCAGGACCCGGTCCTGCCGGTGATGGTGGCCGTGGGCGCGGTCTTCGCCGGCGCTCTTCTAGCCGCCCTCGCGTGCCTCCTGAGCCGCGGCGTCGAGGCGCGCGATGCGGCCGTCGGCATGGGCATCCTCAGCTTCGCGACCCCCTACTTCGCCGTCGCTCCGGTGGCGGTCTATTGGCTGCACGCCGCCGATCGCTGGCTGGTCTTTCTGCTGCTGGCGATCGTCGCGATCGGCGACAGCATGGCCTATTTTGCGGGCCGCGCCTTCGGGCGAACCCCCCTGGCCCCGCGCGTGAGCCCCAACAAGACCTGGGAGGGTTCGCTCGCCGGATTCGCCGGCAGCGTGCTCGCCGCGGCGGTCTGGGCCCAGGTGCGCATGGGCGAGATCCCGCTCTCGCTGCTCGCCCTGGCGGCCGTAACCGCGGTGATGGCCCAGCTCGGCGATCTGGTCGAGTCGCTGGTCAAGCGCGGCGCCGGGGTCAAAGACTCATCGCAGATCCTGCCCGGGCACGGCGGCCTCTACGATCGGCTCGACGCCATGCTGCTGGCCGCCCCCACCTTCGCCATAGGCCTCTGGCTGCTCGGCGGCAGCGTGGTCGGTCTCGCTTAGCCTCGAGCCTCGGGGGACGCTTTCCGATCCCCCGACGCGACCCTTTGGCATTCGGCTAAACTCTGCAGATTCTGAAAATCCACAGGACTTAGGCCTCCTGAGTCTCGATCCCGAGACTGGACTCCCTGGAATTCCCCAGGACTGCAGGTCCTTTCACGAAAAGAGCTTGACGCCATGCCGACGCGCCGCCGAGCCTTCTTGCCCCTCGCGCTCTGCCCTCTCTTCTTCCTCGTAGCGAACCCGCTCGCCGCCCAAGAAAACTCCTCGCGGCCGGGCAATTACGTGGTCCGGCCCGGGGACACTCTGGAAGGTATCGCCCAAAGGTTTTTGGGCTCCAGCGAACGCTGGCGCGATTTGTGGCAGCTCAACCGAGAGCAGGTCACCGACCCCAACCGCATCAGCCCGGGCTGGAAGCTGCAAATCGTGTGGCAGGATCTTCCGGACGACTCCTCCGTGCTCTCCAAGACCTGGAACCGGGTCGAAAATCTGCGCCCGCCGCGCGAGGGCTGGGAAGACGCGGCCCTCAACGACGTGCTGCGCACCCGCGATCGGCTGCAGACTTTCCGGTCTTCGTCCGCCGAGCTGACCTTTCCCGATGAGACCGTGCTGCGCCTCTCGGAGGACACGCTGTTGCTGCTCGAGGCCACCGGCCGCCTCGGATCGACGGTCGAGCGCGACCAGGTTCAGCTGCTCGAGGGGCAGGCGGACCTCGAGGGATCGGGTCTCGACCAGGCCGCCGCGAGCGGCGGCTCCGGAATCGAGCTGGTGATCGGCGAGGCGGTGGCGGCGCCCCAGGCCGACGACTCGGGCGAGGTGAAGGCGCGGGCGCGCCTGGCCGAGGACGCCAAGGCCCAGCTGATGGTGTATGCCGGCGAGTCGGACCTCGAGGCCGGCGGCGAGAGCGTGCGGGTGGAAACCGGGATGGGTTCCTCGGTGACGCCGGGCGAGGCGCCGTCGCCCCCGGAGAAGCTGCTCGAGGCTCCGGCTCTCGAGAGCCCCGAGGCCGGCTCGGGGCTCTCCACCCCGCGACCGAGCTTCAGCTGGGCGGCGGTGACCGGCGCCGCCTCTTACACCCTGGAGCTATGTCGCGACCCGGCCTGCGGCCTGCTGGAGCGCCGCATCGCGGACCTTCAGGACGCCGCATGGCAGCCGCAGGACCCGCTCGCGAAGATCGCTCTCTTCTGGCGGGTCACGGCCGTGAGCTCCACGGGGCTCGACGGCTTTCCGTCGGAGTCGAGGGCCTTCGAGGTGCTCAGCGGGCGCGAAGATTCGACCCTCCCCGCCGTCGCCTTCAGGGTCTTCCCGCCCCGCCTGGCGCCGCGCTGGGGCCTCAACGAGCGCTGGATTCTCGGTCCGGGAGCTCGTCTCGAGGCGGTGGCCGAGGATGCCGAGAGCGGCGTCGAGAGCTGGACGCCGCTGCTAAACGGCGAGCGGGCCGAGGCCGAGATCTGGCAGAACGGTCCGTGGCCCGAAGGTGAGCCTCAGCTCGCGTCCTTCATCGCCGTGGACCGAGCCGGCAACGAGAGCCGCCTCGACCCGATTCCTTTCGTCTTCGACGGCACGCCCCCCGCCTACACCTGGGGCCTCGAGGGCGAGCCGGCCCTCGGCGAGCTGTCGACCGTACCGGCGGGCGACTTCGGCAACCTGCCCCAGCACGTCGCGCGGCGCTTCGTGGAGGTGCCAGATCCGCACCGCTGGTGGTCGCCGTGGCGGCGACAGCGATGGACCGTCGATCTCGACGGGCGCCAGGTCGTGCTGCGCCCGAATCGTTCCGTGCGCGTGGACTTCGCCGGACGGGAGGTCGTCCTGTCCCCGGATCGCGGTCTGTGGATCCTCGCCGAGGATGAGATCTGCGACTCGATCTTCAGGCTCGATTACGACCTCGACCTCAGCCGCGAGGGCCGCTGGCCGCGCAAGCGCTCGGTGCTGAAGCTCTATCTCGAGGCCTGGGATTGGGTGGACAACAAGAGCCGGAGCGAGATGACCCTGACGACCCTGGGACGTCGCTGACCGGCGGACTTCATGGAACGCTTTCGCACCTCTCTGCTCCCTCGCCTGGTCCTCGCCCTCACCGCCATGGGGCTTTTGCCCCTGGCCATCGGTCTGGTTCAGCTGAGCAACCAGCAGGAGGTTCTCGAGAGCGAGGCCAAAAGCTCCCATCAGCTGGCGACGCGCACCGCGGGGCTGCGGCTGCAGGCCGGGCTCGACGTCATGCTGGGCGTCGCCCGGTCGACCGCCGAGCATCCGGCCATGCTGAGCGGAGACCGGAACGCCATGGGACAGGTCGTGCAGGGCGCGGTCTCGGCCCAGCCGGGCGTTCTCGGCGTCGGCGTCTACGACCTTCTCGGAGAAACGGTGATGCTCGCCCAGCGGCAGGATCTCGCCGCCGAGCTGGGCGCGGTCTTCGGCCAGGTGCCGCCCCGGGGCGAGCCGCCGGTCCTGGGCCTCGAGATCGTGACCGCCGACGCCGGGCCTCGCCTGCGCGTGCGGCATCCGCTTCCCGGCGCGGTCGGCTACGTGGTGCTGATCGCCAACGCGGAGCCCCTCGCCGAGATGCTGCAGTTCCCGGAGCTCGGGGACGCCTTCCGCATGATCCTGGTCGACGGCGATCTCAGGGTGCTGGCGGGGGGCACGCCCGAAATCCTCGAGGGATTTCCGCCCGAGCTGCTCGAGCAGGCCCGCACGGGCAAGGTCGGTTCGCTCTCCAAGATCTATCGCGGCGAGGGGGAAGAAGGCATCCTCGCCGGCCACTCCCGCCTCGAGATCGCGTCGGTGCCCTCCGCCCGGTGGTTCGTTCTCTCCCGTCAGAGCCTCGACGCGGCCCAGGCGGCGGCGGATCGCCTGCGCAGGGCGGCGGGCCAGGCGTCGCTTCTGGCCGTCGCGCTGACCCTGCTGCTCGCCGGCGGCGCCTACGCCACGGTGGTCAAGCCCTTAAGGCGCCTGGCCACGGCGCAGCGGGAGCTGGTCGGCGACCACCCCGGAGCCGGAGTCGGCGGCTCCGAGATCGAGCAGCTCGAGCGCTCTTTCGAGGTCCTGCGTCAGCGGGTGCGCGACAGCCAGGATCTCGGCGAGATCTTCCTCGGCCGTTATCAGGTGACCGAGGTGGTCGGCTCGGGCGCCATGGGCTCGGTATTTCGCGGCTGGGACGACAAGCTGCAGCGGCCGGTGGCGCTCAAGACGGTGCATATGGACGCCGAAGAGATCGACCGCAAAAAGCTGCTCAAGAGCCTGCGCGACGAGGCCGCGATCACCGCCCGCATCCATCAACCGAACATCGTGACGGTCTACGACATCGAGGATCGCGGCAGCTCGGCCTTCATCGCCATGGAGTTTGTCGACGGCGTCAACCTGCAGCGCCTGCTGCGCGTGCGGGGCCACCTGCCGCCGCAGGACGCCATCCCGATTGCCGCCGGCATCGCTCGAGGCCTGGCCACCGCCCACGCGAATTTTCTGGTGCATCACGACGTCAAGCCGGCGAATATCCTGCTGGGCCTCGACGGGTCCATCAAGCTGACGGACTTCGGCGTTTCCCAGTCGATCTCCGCCGCCACCCAGCGTCAGGACGTGATCTGCGGAACCCCGGGCTATCTGCCGCCCGAGTGTTTCGAGGGCGAGGACTACACGCCCGCCGGCGATCTCTGGGCGCTGGGCGCGGTGCTGTGGGAGGCGATGGTGGGCTACAACCCGTTTCGCGGAAAATCGCTCAGCAACACGGTCGCCCGAACCCTCAACACCGACGCGGATCCCCTGCGCTCGCTCCTCCCCGAGACCCCCCAGGCCTTCTCGGACTTGATCGTTGAGCTGCTCGCCAAAGAGTCCGGCGAGCGCCCTCAGGATGGCGAGCAGGTGGCGGCCCGACTCGAGCGGATCTGCGCCGAATCGGGCCTGGTGTGGCTGCCCGACCTGGCCGACGTCATCGGCCAAAAGACGGCGGCGACCGCCAAGCCGGGCTCGGCGAGTCCCACCCAGATGGTGCCGACGCAGCGTTCCAAAGCCCGCGCCTAGCGACCGCGGGTTTCAAGGGAAAGAGGGTGGGCCGCCGCCCTCAGCCGCCGACCGAAGAGCTCCAGGCGGCCGTGTCCTCCGACTCGAAGCCGTCCAGAAAGAGCAGGCTGCTCGTGCAGTCGACGGTGAAAGTACCCATGGAGGTTCCGCCCATAAACGGGGGGCCCGTGATCTCGAAAATCGGAACCGCGGGCACGGTGACCAGGTTGCCCGACGTGAAGGTCATCCCGGAATCGGTGCCCGCATCGTACGCGGGGAGCTGCAGCACGAGCTGCTCGATCCAGGAGCCGTTCTCAAAAAGCGGCAGGCCGTGAACGCCCACGAACCAGTCCGGGCTCGGGGCGATCATGGTGATGGCGGTGAGCAGCGGGTGGTCGAGATCGATTGTGAAGTTGGCAGTGGCTCGGCCGGGCGAGGTCCCGATCGGGCCGCCGCTGACCACCGCGTCGGTGGTGCCGGCGCTGATCTGCTGCAGGATCTCGCTTCTGAACGTGCCCGTCGCCCCGGTTTCGGCGACGACCCTCACCCCGGGCGAGGCGAGCATGCCGCCCTGCCAATAGACCACCTGGTCGTTGTGGGTTCCGCCGATCAGCGGGGAGAAATGCGGATCCGGCGGGAAGTCCACCGGGTGGGTCGGGGCGCTCCAGGTTGCGTCAAACGTGAGAGTGCACTGGGCGCCGGTGCCTTCTTGGGCGGCCGACGGCGCGGCGAGGAGAGTTGCGAGAAATGCGCAAAGCGCGATTCGACGGAGGTCGAGCATGGTGTCGTTCCTCTGGCGGCAGATGATGAATTGTCGGACTGTTATCGGCATCTACGGACGCGTGGGATTTGTGGATCGACCGCAGAGGTAGTTTTTTGGGGGCGCTGCTGATTCGCCTTCCGCTGGTGGGCGCTGCTGATTCGCGCCCTTCGCTGCTTCAGCCGCCCGGTGCTCTCCTCTCGGCCCCTCAGAACTCGCGGGGCCAACCAACTTGATGTCTAAGCCCCCCCAATGGGGTGGGCCCTTCGCCACGCTGGGTCCGCCGATCTCCAGCGAGCCTTCCGCAGTGACTACCGCCCCTCGCCCGAGTCCGTCTCCAAAGATGAGGCGCTACAGCTCAAACAAGCTTCGGGGCCGAGAGGAGAGCACCCGGCTCCTTGTCGCTCCGGGCTCCGGTCGCTGCTGGCCAAACCCCCGAACGCGAGCTCTCTCAGCACTCCATCCCTCTCCGAGCCTCCGCAGATCGTTCTCTGAACCGTTGAGACGGCAGAAACCCCCGGAGCGACCTAGAAGCCCGCTGGGAGCGGGCACGGATCCGAACTTGTCTGAGTTGTCGGTCCCGGCTCTGGAGTCAGCCAAATCCCCCGAACGCGAGCCCTCTCAGCCTCCGTCCTCGTCCAGGCCTCCGTTCCCGTCCTGATCTCCGCAGATCGATCTCTGCATCGTCGAGGCGGCAAGAACCCCCGGAGCGACCCAGAAGCCCGGTGGGAGTGAGCACGGATCCGAACTTGTCTGAGTTGTCGGTCCCAGCTCTGGAGTCGTTCGGGGCATTCTGAAGATCCATCAAGAGAGCGCGAGAACTCCAAACCTCGATTCGGTGAAGAACCCACCTCCTTGGAGGTCTCGGACGCCGAGTCGGAAGGCCCGACGAGTTTGAGGATCCGCGCGCAGCCCCACCGGGCGCCGCAGCGGAGGGCAAGTCAGCAGCTGCCGCCGGCGCGGGGCGGGTCAGCAGCTGCCGCC
>JBCCLG010000014.1:0-20236 GCA_039027015.1 Acidobacteriota bacterium
AGCCCCTGCCACGCCCCTCGGCGTGATTCGCCTCAGCGCCCCCGGCGCGCCACGGCCTGCCGGAGGTCAGAGGCCTCGTCGGCCGAGGCGGGACGCCAAATCTCGGCGTTTCTCTTGCGCTCGATCGAGTCGGGCGTGTAGCGAATCGAGGTCACCAGCTTGCCAACTCGGCTCCACACGTGGGCGCGGCCGCGATCGCCGAGCACGATCACGGTGTCGTGACGGCGATCGACCAGGAAGCTGCCCGCGGCCGCCTTCTCCAGGTCGACAACGGCCATGCGCGTCGGGCGCTCGCCCCCCTGGTGGCGCTTCTCGGCGTGGTCGGTGCGCCTCTGGCGACCGCGCTGCACCTGGTGCAGCCGGCGCGCGACGCCACCTAAAACGCCCAGGATCCGCTTCTCGAGCTCGGCGCCGCGCTGCTTTTTACCGCGGCCGAAAGATTCGAGGGCCTGCTGACCCCAGCTCACCGCGCCGCGCCACGGCACGGGATCGAGGCGGGTGACGACCTCGTCGAGGCTCTCGCCGCCGGGGCCGACGCCCAGAAGATCGAGAATCCAGCGCTCCTGGGTCTTTTTGCCGCGCCGAGTGCGCACCGAAAGAACCTGCAGGGTGAGAGCCAGGGTCGCGGCCGGCAGCCCGCCCGGCGCAGGAACCCGGAACCAGCCCGCCACCACCTGGCCGCGCACGCGCGCCAGCGCGTTTTCGGGCCGCAGGGCGGGAAGCACCTGGCTCATCAGCTCCTCGGCGGTGCAGATCTCGGTGACCAGGCCCGGCGGCTGACGGTAGAGCTTGTGCTGCTCCGGGTGGCCGCGGTCGAGCAGCCACTGACCAAAGTCCTGAAAGCGAGGCGCGCCGCTGGCGGCGTAGCCCGCAAAAACGCTGCGCTCGTCGGGCGGCTGGCAGTCGGCGCCGCCGGACTCTCCGGTGCGCAGGTCGATCACCCGCCCCGGGGTAAGCGCCGCCTGCTCGGCGAGCTTGGCGTCGAGCAAGGCCCGCAGCTCCTCGCGCAGCGCTTCGGCAGCCTGAGCCGGAGGCGCCTTCTGGGGGCCCGAGCGGAGCGCCACGGGAACCGCCAGCTCGAGCTCTGCCCCGCGCGCTCCAAGAAGGTGGGCCCGCGGGTGACGGGCCAGCTCCTGATCAGCGGCTGCCTCCAGAAGGCGCAGCGCCTCTGCGATCGGATCCTCGGCCAACGGACTGCCCTCCGCGGCTGAGATCAGGCCGTAAGGTCGATCGACTTCAGCTCGTCGATCAGGTCTTTGACGACGTCAAAGCCGCCCTGCCAGAAGGCGCGATCCGCGATGTCGATATCCATCTCGGCCAGAGCCGCCGCCGGCTTCTTGGCGCCGCCGTAGCCGAGAAGCCGCAAATAGCCGGGCTTGAACGCCTCACCGTCCTGCTGATAGCGCCGGTAAAGGGCCAGAACCAGGAGCTGGCCGAAGCTGTAGGCGTAGCAGTAGAAGGGGGCGTTATAGATGTGAGGAATCGACAGCCACTCGTAGCGAAACTCCGGGGCGACTTCGAGATCGCCGCCGAACTGCTCGCGCAGGTTCTGCTCGTAAAGATCGTAGAGGTAGTCCGACGACTTGTCGGCCATGATTGCGGCGTGGGCCTCGATCTCGAAGCGCACGAAATAGGCCTGGCGCAGCACGGTGGCGTAGATATCGTCGACCGCCGTGGCCAGCAGCTCGCGGCGCGCCATCGGGTCGGTGGTGCGCGCGAGCATGTGGTCGGTCATGAGCATCTCGGAGAAGACCGAGGCGGTCTCGGCGAGGGGCAGGGGCGGATGCTGGGTGAGCAGAGAGTGATGCTCGGCGAGCATGCTGTGCACCGCGTGCCCCATCTCGTGGGCCAGGGTGGAGACGTCGCGCATGCGTCCGGTGTAGTTGATCAGCACCCATGGCGTGAGGCGGGGCAGCACGGTGGCGCAGAAGGCGCCCGACCTCTTGCCCTTGCGGATCTCGCTATCGATATGGCCGGAGCTGAACACCCGCTCGGCCAGAGCGCCGAAATGCGGATCGAAGGCGCGAAACGTGTCGAGCACGTCGCCGACGGCCTCCTCGTAGGGCACCGAGTTGGCGGAGGAGGTGGTCAAGGGGGCGTAGACGTCGAAGCGGCGCATCTTCGGCAGGCCCAGCCACTCACCCTTGAGCCGGAAATAGTCGCGAAAAACGGGCGCGTTCTCGCGCACCACGTCGAGCATCGTGGTAACCGAGCGGTCGCTGATGTCGTTGCCGAGATTGCGCACCGCGATCGGCGACTCGAAACCGCGCAGCTCCACGTAGTCGTTCGACCAGTCCCGCACCCGGTTGGCGTAGATTTGCGCCAGAACGGAGGACTCCTTCTCGTAGCCGCGCAGCAGCTGGCGGTAGGTCCTCTCGCGAAGGTCGGCGTCGGAGGAAAAGAAGTTGGCCCGCATTTCCTCGACGGTGAGAGTCTTGCTCTCGCCGTCGAGCTCGAGGTCGAACTCCATGCGGTTGGTGAGCATGGAGTAGAGCGTGACGATCGCGCTGATGCCGTTCGAATTCTTGGTGTTGATGATCTGCTCGGCGCTCTCGTCGAGGGTGTAGGGAGTGAACCGCCGCTGCTGCTCGAGGTAGTACCTGCGATCGGCGTTGTCCTCTCCCTCGGGCAGCAGGCGCTCGGCCTCCTGCTCGTCGAGGCTCTTCCACCACAGATCGAAGAAGAGAATTCGGTTGTGAAGGCGGGTGAGCACCTGCTGAATGCGGTTGCGAAAGGCGATCGCGTCCGAGCTTTGGGTATTCGACGAGAACCACAGGCCAGCGTAGCCGCCGAGCACGTCCATGCGTTCGTGGATGGCCTCGTAGTCGGCCAGGATTTCCGGCAAATCCGAGGGCTCGATGCCGCCGGACTCGAGCCGGCCGCGATGGCCCTCGAACGCCTCGACCAGGGTCTCGAGTTCGGCCAGGCGAGGCGCGACGACCTCCTCTGAGGCATCCGGCAGCAGATCTGCTAGATCCCACGGACCGAGCGCGTACTCGGCGCGGGGCGGGGCGACGGACTCGGAGGCGGCCGGAGGCTCGAGGGTCGAGGCGGGCGAGGCCGGGGCCGAAGGAGCGGTTCGATCAAAAGCCATAGAAAATCTCTGATGAAGTCGGGCGGTGGGCGCACGCCTCGGGCGGGTCGATCTCACCGCCGCCGGTGTGGGGCTTAAGGGCCTGAGGCTCAGATTCTATCTGAACACCCGATGTCGCTCTCGCGCAGCGGGTGTAATAATCACCGGGTGAGACAGCGAATTCGTAAAACTTTGCTGATTCCCCTCCTCCCGGCGGCTCTGCTCGCAACCGGCTGCGCGTCGGTCTTTACGAGCCCGGTGGAACCCGCTACCCAGTTCAAGCGCGCCAGCAGCTCGGCCCTCTCGAGCCGCAGGCCGAGCCGCGAAAGCCGGCAGCTGATGCGGCTGGCGCTGCTCGACGATCTGGCCTCCAGGGAGCCCAAGCTGGCCATCCGCAGCCTGGTCGCCCTCTACGACCGGCAGTGGGGCCCCTCGGGCGTTCTCGGCCCGGCGACCGCGGCCGCCGAGCTGGCGATTCTCCAGGGTAGGAAACTCGCCTCCGAGGACCCGGCCGCCGCGGTCGGCTACTACCTGACGGCCGCCGAGCTGGCCCAGGACGCCACCCTTAGGGCGGTGCGCCGCGAGGTCTCGGCGATCGGTCCTCGGGTTCGATTCGCCGCCGAGCTTTACAACCACTCGGTCGCGCGGATCGTCGAGCTGGCGCAAAACTTCGAGTCGGAAACCGGCCGGGGCATGTATCCCCTCACGGTAACCGGCCCCCTGGGCTCCTACACCCTCGACCTGCTCGGTGACCGCGACCCGTGGAATCCGGGCCTGTTTCAGCTCGGGCCGGCGGACAAAATCAACGTCTTCGGCCTGCAGAACCGCCACCGCATCCACGGGCTCGGCGCGCCCCTGGCGGCGTCGCGACGCGAGCTGCCGAGCCGCGCGAAAATCGAGAGCGGATTCTTTCGCTCCCACCAGCACTTTTATCCGGTGACCGCGGTCGCGAGCTTCTCAGAGCCCGCCGCCGACGATCCGAAAAAAAGCGGGCCGGGAAGGCACCGGCGGGCGACTCTTCAGCTCCACGACCCCTACATCAGCGAGCGGATCGTTCTCTCGGGCACCTCCGTGCCGCTCGAGGCGGACTTCACGGCGCCGCTGGCGATCCTCGCCGAAACCGTGGCGCCCCTGACCGAGGCCCAGCGCGGCACCTTTCGCGCCGGCCGCTATCTCGACGAATCCGGGCTCTACCTCCTCGAGCCGTTCCGCGAAGACAAGATCCCTCTCATCCTGGTGCACGGCCTGCAGTCGTCCGCGCTCACCTGGCTCGAGATGTTCAACGATCTGACGGGCGACGCCGAGCTGCGGCAGCGCTACCAGATCTGGACCTTCTATTACCCCACGGGTCTGCCGTTCAATTTTTCGGCCGCGATCCTGCGCAAAAGCGTCGAGGAGACCCTGGATCATTTCGATCCCGAGCGGCGCAATCCGCGCCTCGGGCAAATTGTGATGGTCGGCCACAGCATGGGGGGCCTGCTGGTGCGCTCGCAGGCCATCGACGGCGGAAACTCTCTGTGGAACGCCATCGCCCCGTCGCCCTTCGAGAGCCTCGAGCTGCCCGACATGGATCGCGACCTGCTGCGCTCCGTCTACTTCCCGGAGCCTCTGCCGGAGCTGGGTCGCGCGGTGTTCATCGCCACGCCCCACCGCGGCGCCAGCCTGGCCACCAGCGCCCTGGGCCGACTGGCCTCCAGCCTGATTCGCCTGCCCGAGCTGGTGGAGAAGCAGTACCGCCGGCTCGACGAGGCGGGGGTCATGGCGCGCCGGGACTCCGGCGGCGCCCTCGACGTCATAGGCCTCTCCTCGGACAACCCGATTCTCAAGGCCTTCGAGGGTCTGGAGATCGAGGTGCCCTTCCACACCATCGTGGGCGATCGCTCCCGCGACGACGACCAGGTCACCGACGGCCTGGTGACTTTCGAAAGCTCGAAGCTCCTAGGCGCGGCGTCCGAGAAAATCATCACGGCGGGTCACGACGTGCACAAGCACCCCGAGGCGATCGCCGAGGTGCGGCGCATCCTCATCGAACATCTACGCCAGGTCGACGCGCCTCCCGCTGCGATCGAGAGCCCCCGCTGAGGCCGGGCTCTCTCTTGAGCAGGGTCCCTCGCACCGCGCCGCGCAGGCTGTTGACCAGCAGGATGGCGTCGGCCTCGGCCGCGGCCGACACGTCGAGCCGGGCCTCGCGCACCCGGCCACGGCGCAGCAGCTCTTCGCGGAAGACCCCGGGCAGAAGCCCCTCCTCAAGAGGCGGGGTCAAGAAGTCGCGCCCGAAGCGCAGCACCAGGCTGCTGCGCGCGCCTTCGGTCAGGCGACCGGCCTCGTTCCACAGCAGCACCTCGTCGGCCTCGGGCCAGCGGGCCTGCGCCTGCTCGTAGACTCGGCGCCTGGTGGTCTTGTGGAAGAGAAAGAGATCCTGGGAATCCACCGGCCGATCGTCGATCGCCACCCGCCACGGGGCGCGCGGGCCGGGCCGGCGGGGCCACGGCCAGGACTCGAGGGTCAGGACGCCGCCCGAATCGAGGCTCAGGCGGATTCTGCGGCGCTCGCCGCCGCTCTCGCTGCCCCTGAGGAAAGCCGCCGACCGCTCGGCCGTCAGGGCGCGGGCCGCCTCCGCATCGAAGGGATAGCCAAAGCGCGCCGCGGACCGCGCCAGCCGCCGCAGATGCGCGTCGAGGCGCGCGTAGCCGAGCCTATGGCGCCACTGAAGGGTCTCGAAAAGCGAGAAGGGGGCGGCGCTTGAGGAAAGCACCAGCGCCTTGGCCCGGCATTCGTCGTATTCGGCCTCGGGGCGCGAGTCCCACACGATGCCTCCGCCCACGCCGTAGCGCGCGCGGCCACGCCGGCGATCGACGGTGAGGGTGCGGATCGCCACCGAGAATTGCGCGCGCCTGCCCGGAGCCGCGTAGCCCACCGTGCCGGTATAGAGCCCGCGGGGGTGATCCTCGAGCTCGCGGATGATGCCCATGGTGCTGCGCTTGGGCGCGCCGGTGATCGAAGCGCAGGGAAAGAGGGCCCGCAGCACCTCGAGCGGCTGCGCGCGCGTGGTGGCGGCAACCTGCGAGACCAGCTGGTGCACCGTGCTGTAGCTCTCGGCGGCAAAGAGCTTCTCCACCCGCACGCTCCCGGGCTCGGCGACGCGGCCGAGGTCATTGCGGATCATGTCGGTGATCATCAGGTTCTCGGCGCGGTTCTTCTCGGAGCGCAGCTCGCGGAGACGGGCCGCGTCCTCGGCGCCGAACCGGCCGCGCCGGCTGGTGCCCTTCATCGGCCTCGAGACCAGAGCGTCGCCCCGCTGGCTGAAGAAGAGCTCGGGCGACACCGAGCACACCGCCCACTCCTCGGTTTCAAGAAGAGCCGCGTAGGGCGCCCGCTGGGCCTGCCACAGCCTGGAGAAAAGAACGCGGGCCGAGGCCTCCTCGGCGCCCGCCAGCTCGCGCTCCAGGGGAAAGGTCAGGTTGACCTGGTAAGTGTCGCCGGCGGCGATACGCTCGCGGATCTCCTCCACCGCCCGCCGATGGCGACCGGGCCCCCACAGCGGACGCCAGGGAGGCTCCGCGGAGGCCGAGCGGGCCTCCGCGCTCCCGGGATCTTCCGGCAGGAAGGGCGGGGCGGCGTGGCGAATCGGCGGCGGCGAAAGCGCCCACCAGGCCAGGGGCAGCCCGGCGGCGGAGGCCGGCCGGGTCTCAAGAACGGAATCGAAGGCCGGCGCCGCCTCGTAGCTTAAAAATCCGGCCGCCCACAGCCCGCGCTTGCCGGCCTCCTGCAGCCGATCGAGCAGCGCCGGCACCTCGGCCAGACGGCGGGTCTCGAGCACCTCCCGGGCGGTGAACTCGAGCCATTCGCCGGACTCGGCGTCGCGCAAAAAAACGGCGGGCTTCATAAGCAGGCAGGCAGCGGCGGGATGCTTGGGAAAACGGGGCTCGGTGAATCGCGACTCGCGGGCGCTCGATCCCTTTAAAGGCCGTACTTCTCGAGGCGCCGGTAGAGCGCGCTGCGCGACAGGCCGAGGGCGCGGGCGGCGTCCGAGACGTTGCCGCCGAAGCGCTCGAGGGCTTTTCCGATAAGCAGTTTTTCGACCTCTTCGAGGGTCATTTCCTCGAGGGTGGCCGAGCGATCTTCGCCGCCGCCGACTAGGCCGAGATCGACGGCGCGCACGACCTCCTGATCGGCCATCAGCACCGCCCGCTCCACCACGTGGGAGAGCTCCCGCACGTTGCCCGGCCAGGCGTGACCGAGCAAGGCTCGCATGGCCGCGTCGTCGAAACGCTCGATGCTTTTGCCGTAATGGCGCACGTGGCGGCCGAGGAAGTGGTGGGCTAACAGCGGGATGTCCTCCCGGCGCTCGCGCAGGGGTGGCAGGCGGATCTCCACCGTGTTGAGCCGGAAGAGGAGATCCTGCCGGAAGCCGCCGGAGCGCACCAGCTCCTCGAGGTCGGCGTTGGTGGCGGAGACGATGCGGGCGTCCACCCGGCGGGTCTTGGAGGAGCCGACGCGCTCGAATTCCCCGGTCTCTAAAACCCGCAGCAGGCGCGCCTGCTGGGCCAGCGGCACGTTGGCGATCTCGTCCATGAAAAGGGTGCCGCCGTCCGCCAGCTCAAAGCGCCCGACGCGGTCGCTCTTGGCGTCGGTAAAGGCGCCCTTGACGTGGCCGAAGAGCTCGCTTTCGAAAATCGTCTCCGACAGCCCGCCGATGTTGACCGTGATCAGCGGCCTGTCGGCGCGAGCGGAGACCTGCTGCAGCACGCGGGCGACCAGGCCTTTGCCGGTGCCGTTCTCGCCGGTGATCAGAACGTTGGCGTCCGACGGCCCCACCCGCTCGACCAGCGCCATGACCGGCTTCATGGCCGCCGACTCGGCGATCATCTCGCGGCTCGCCTCGCCGCGCAGCAGCCGGTTCTCTGCCTCCAGGCGCTGGGAGCGGCGCAGCGCGCGCCCGAGGGTGGTTTGAGTCTGAAGAATCGACAGCAGCCGGTTGTTGTCCCACGGCTTCTCAACGAAATCGCTGGCGCCGCGCCGCATGGCCTCCACCGCCAGCTCAACGCTGGCCCAGGCGGTCATCACCACGATGGGCAGAGCCGCGTCGACCGCCTGGATGGCGCGGATCAAATCGAGCCCCTCGCGTCCGGAGGTGGTGTCGCGGGTGTAGTTGAGGTCGATCAGCACCACGTCGACGTCGGCCTGCTTGAGGCGCTCGACGAGCAGGCGCGGCGAGGTCACGCACTCGACCTGCCAGCCTTCTGCGCGCAGCAGAAAGCGCAGCGACTCCAGGACGTCGCGCTGGTCGTCGGCGATCAGGGCCCGCGGCGCGGGTCCGCCGGCCGGCAGGCCCTGGGGGTCGGTCGCGGAGGAGGGCTCGGCCATAGACGGCGAGCATATCGCGCCCCCGGCAGGCGGGGCCTGGAGGCTTGACGCGCCGATTGATCCAGTTGTACCATTGGTTCAAGGGGTACATATATGGAAATCGTCATCGACATCGAGGCTCCAGAGCCGCTTTTCGCGCAGCTGATCGAGCAGATCAAGTCGGCGATCGGAGCGGGCGCCCTGAGCCCTGGCGACCCGCTGCCGTCCATTCGCCAGCTGGCCCGCGATCTGGAAGTCAACAACAAAACCGTGGCCAAGGCCTATCGCCTGCTCGAGCGCGACGCGGTTCTCGAGACCAAGGGATACCGCGGCACCTTTGTGCACCGGGAGGCTCACGCCAACTGCGGGAGAGACCTGGGGACCGAGGTGCGCGAGGCCCTCGAACAGGCCATCGCCTCCCTGCGCGACCAGGGGGTCACCGATTCTGAGATTCGTATCGCCTTCTCGGAGGTCATGGGCCGCCGCGAAGCCAAGAGGAGATAACCATGCCGAATGATTTCGAACTGCTTTTCTACGCCGCCTTCCTGGGCCAGATCTACCTGATTTCCTGGTTCCTGCCGAATCGCATCATGGCCCGCCTACGCTTTATTCTCGACAACTACCCGGCGGCGGAATATCCCAAGCTCTACCCTCTGCCCGAGGAGGTGTACCGCGGCCGCTACCGGATCTTCGAGATCGCCAACCGCGTCCTCTTCGTTCTCGGTTTCGCGGTCCTCGCCCTGGTCCTCACGATCGATCCGGTGAAGATCTCGAGCGACGGGTACATCTCCGAGGCCTGGCCGGCGTTCTACGGCATGCTGCAGATGCTGCCCCTCGCGGGCCTCGA
Source organism: Acidobacteriota bacterium (assembly GCA_039027015.1). GTDB lineage: Bacteria > Acidobacteriota > Thermoanaerobaculia > Multivoradales > J023 > JAUIJL01. Next base: position 9,267 of record JBCCLG010000014.1, read on the forward strand.
GATTTTGGCCTGCGGCCAGCTCCGCCTGATGAGACGCCTCCACACCAGTACCCGGCGCCGCGCGGAGCTTCGAAGGCGCGGCCTCTTGAGCTCCGTTCCCGGCGCGGTCCTGGCGATCGCGGGAGTCTTCTTCTTCACCGCCGCGGCCGTCGACTTTCTGTGGATCGGAGAGGTCGAATCGTGGGAGAAGCGCCGCAGCCTGTGGCTCGCCCTGGCCAATCTCATCATGGTGGTGTCCGGAGTGATCAGCCTCCGCATGGCCCGCAAGAACCCTTACCAGCCCTTCGAAGAGCGAGCGCGCATGATCAGCGCCCAGCTGACCTCGGTCGCCTACGTCAGCATCGCGGTGAGCGCCATCATGCTCTTCTCGGTGGCCGACGAGATCTTCGGCCTCGACCACCTCGACGCCGCGGTTCTCAGCCTCTACATGCAGGCGATCGTCGCGCTCTCTGTGGGCAACGTGATGCGGCTGGTGCGGCCCGAGAATATGAATTTCGAGGTGTACCGCGAGGCCCCCTCCGCCTGAGCCGGCGGCTCGGCGGAGGCGGAGCCCCGCCGATCAGGGAGTAAAAGCGTTCGGATCCGGCGACGGGTTGATCTGCCAGCCGCCGCCGATCCCCACGCGCTCGATGCTTTGGCCGCTCGACGCGTCGCCGACGTCCACCGGCCCCGCGGCGCCGGTCTCGTCGAGCAGGCCGTTCGAGTTGCTGCCGCCGTAGATCACCACGTCAATCGGCACCGTGGTCTCGGTCACCTGGGCGCAGCGCAGGTTGAAGAGAGCCACGCCGTCGGCCACCGAGCCGCTGTTTTGGAAGTCCGGCGAGAAGTCGAAAACCAAATCGAAGACCGGATTGCCGTTGTCGCCGCTCGAGGTCGGACCGCCCACCACGAAGGTCTGCCCGGCTCCGATCACCTCGTCGCCGAAGCCCACCAGGCTGTTGGTGTAGTCGTTGCCGGCGGAGCCGACGCACAAACTCCTCAGGGCCACCGGATGGGCGGTGGCGTTGTAGAGCTCGAACCACTCCTTTCCGCCGTCGGCGCCGCCGGCGTCATAGAGCACCTCGGTGAGAATCACCGAGCCCGGCGTCACCGAGAAGGCCTGGCCGTTGATGAGGGTTCCGGGCGAAAACAGACTGCCGCCCGATCCCTCCGCCAGCGAGTGCGCCACGAAGGGCGCGTTGGAGAAGTCCAGGAGGCGCACCAGGCTCTCGCTCGGAAAGGCGGCGAACGGGATCTCCTGCACGACCTCTCCGGCATCGTCAGCGAAGATCAGGGTGTCGCCCGAGGGCTCGAGCCCAAGCCCGCCCGAGGAGGCGGTGAACACCAGACCGTTCGCCGCCGCGTTGCCGAACGAGCCCGTGGGGACGCCGCCGCCGAAGACCACAGCCGCTTCGCGCGGCGCGATCACCGTGCCTGGAGCAAAAACGTGGCGCACCGTGCCGCCGCCGTCGCGCAGGCTGTAGCCGCTGATATCCATGGCCGCGGGCTCGGTGTTGACCAGCTCGACGAAGCTGTCCTCGGCGGCGACGCTCAGGCCGTCTCCGTTGGCGTCTCCGGCGCCTCCGGCCGGGGGATTGGCGAGCACTTCGCTCACCAGCACCGGCGGGTGGTTGACTTCCTCGGTGAGGAAGTCGAGCTTTTCGCGCGGGGTGATCTGGTAGCCCGAGGTCAGCGGCGCGAAGGTGTCGAATTGGGTGACGATCCCCACCAAATCGAAGCTTTGGGTGGGGGTGCTCGAGCCGGGAATATCGGTATCGCCGTCGATCCGGATCTGCGTGGTGGTGACGCCGCCGTCGTCGGTGACCAGCAGGCTCCCGGAGTCGATCTCCGGAATCATCCCCTCGACGATGGAAAGCCCGGCGACTCGGACCAGACGCCCCTCGAGGGCCTCGCCGATCTGCGCCACGGTCACGGTCTGCGGCGTGGGCGGCGTGCCGGGACCCTCGTCCACGGCGCCGAGATTGCCGCAGTCTTCGGCCACGTTGAGCTCGGTTTGACCGCCGAACTGCTCGAGGCGGCCGGTGAAGGTCACCAGCTGTCCGCGCGGCAGGGCCAGCACCTCGGCGTCGAAGATCTGCAGGCCGCCGGTGGCGTCCTGCAGGTAGGCCAGGGTCACGGTGTCGCTGAACAGACCGGGCTGGGCGGTCAGGGTGCCGGTCACCCGCGCGCCGAAATGCTTGGGCACCAGCACGCCGTCGGCGTCGTTCTGGCGCAGGGTGGTGATCGGGGTCGTGCCCGAGAAAAAGCCCTGGGCCGGCGACTCCTCGACCAGCGCGCCGGCCGCCTCGGCGCGCACCCTGAAGGCCACCTGCGCGCCGTTGGGGCGGCCCGGAAGCACCGCCCCAAAAACGTTTCCGCCCAGGGCGCTCATGGCCACCGGCGCCTGGGCGACGCCGTTGAACTCCGCCACGAGGCTCACGGAGCTCGCGCCGTGAATCTTGGCGCGTACCGCGACCGACTCGCCCGCGGCGGGCACCTCGGGCACCCGGCGCACCCAGCGGATGGCCGGCGGATAGGCGCCGATCGTGCCCGTGCCCTCGTCGGCAGCAAAGGTGCGCGGGCTAAAGCCGCAGCCGTGCAGGCGATAGCTGGTGCCGTTCGACAGCAGGCTCAGGGTGCCCGGCAGGTTGCAGCGCACCCCGGGCAGCGCCGCCGGCTCCTGCCATTCGGCGATATCGCCCGTCTCGAAGTCGTCGGCAAAAAGCGGGCTTCCCGGATCGTCGCAGTCGCCGATCACCCACGCGAGGGAATCGTTCGAGCGATCGTCCGAGGCGTTGCCGGGATTCTGCTGAACGAAGAGCGGCGTCTCGCCCGCGGTGTCCGGCGTGGCGAGAAAGCGCTCGACCACGATGGCGTTCGGATGACCGAAATTGTTGCTCGCCGAGTTCTGATTGATCGCGATCTCGGCGCGCAGGTCGCCGAGGAAATTCTCGTTGGAGCTAGAGCGACTGCCGTGATGATTGACCGTGTAAACGTCGACGTCCGCGGTGGGCGGTCCGGCGGCGGTCTCGACGTCCGCCAAATCGAAGTCCGGGTTGCCCGTGAGGTCGCCGCCGATCCACAGATCGAAATCCTGATACTCCACCAACACGGCCACCGACGCTGCGTTCTCGAACTGCCCCGTATCCTCGAGGCTCACGCTGCCGGCGCCGCACACCTCGCCGTTGACCGTCTGCACCGTCGCCCGCACTCCGCCGCCCAGGTCGAGAACGGTGCACACCGGCACGGTGGTGCGATTTTGAAAGCCGGCGGAGAAGGCGTAGTCGTTGTAGGCGAAGGTCTGGGGCACCTGCTGGAACTCGCCGCGGTCGTAGACGATGGCCGCGGGGTCCAAGGGCACAAGCTGCAGCACGTTCTCCATGCGCCCGATGTGGTCTTCGTCGTAGTGCGTGGCGAGCAGGAAGTCGAGGCTGGTGACCACGCCGGTGGCGATCAGGTCGTTGATCAGCTCCTCGACCCGGTCGTCGGCGCGCTGGATGCCGGAGCCAGCGTCAACCAGGAGCGCCCGACCGGTTGGCGAGACCACCAGGGTCGAAGATCCCTGCTCGATGTCGGGATAGTAGACACGCAGATGCTGGGCATGGAGGGGCGCGGCCAGGGCGGCAAGAAGAGCGAGCGCGCAAAAGCCCGAGGAGCCGCGCGCGGAGGCCCGCGAAAAAAGAGACGAGACGAGGGTCGAGAAGGTCTTCAAGAAGCGCATGGCAATCGATACTCCTGCAGTCGTGCTCCTGGCGAGCGATCCGACGGGTCCGCCCCGCACTATGGCAGGTCTCCTAAAAGATCGTGAGAAGAAGTGCCTGACCTATTCTCTCGTCCCCGCCTGCCGCCGTCCTCCACCGACGGCACCCGGGAGATCACGCCGCGGTAAAACTCCGCTCCCTCGGGGGATAGAGCCCCTCAAGACGGCTGAACTCCCGCCGTCGCGCGCGCTATGGTTCGAGATGCCGGAATCGTCCAAAGCGGACGAGGCGGCGAAAGCAGTACCGGAGCACCCGCCCCAGTCTTTCAGACCCCGCATTTCCCTGGACACCACGACCCTACGGACGCACGCACATGAATTGGCTCGCCTACGCCTTGATGACCGCTTTCTTCTTCGGCCTTTACGGAGTGTCCCTGCACTCGGGCTCGATGGGCATGAACGACCCCCAATACGGGCGCTACAAGGCCTTCCTCTTTGTCGGGGTCGCCTACACGATCATCGCCGTTCTGGTGCCTGTGATCCTCCTCAAGACCGGCGGCGCGAGCTTCGACTTCCCCACCAAGGGCTGGGGCTGGGCCCTGGGCGCTGGCTTCGCTGGCGCCCTCGGCGCCTTCTGCATTCTGCTCGCCTTCGGCGCCAAGGGCTCGCCGGCGGCCGTGATGTCGATCGTGTTCGCCGGCGCGCCGATCGTCAATGCCTTCGTGTCGATGGCGATGCATCCTCCCAAGGGCGGCATCGCGGGCATTCCGCCTCAGTTCCTGCTCGGCATCGTGCTGGCGGCTACCGGCGGCTTCCTGGTGGCGTTCTACAAGCCCGCCCCCGCCGACGCGCCCGGACCCGCGGCTGCCGCGGCCAGCGCGCCTCCGGCCGTGACGGCCCAGGTTCAGGGCGACTGAACCCGCGGGCGCACCCGCTTCTCTCCACGCGCGAGGAGACCCGCGCGCCGCCTTGGTAGTCTTAGGCGCGGCTTGTTGGCGCTCTCCCTCGAGCGCGAGGCGGTACGCCGCGTCCAGATGATATTCGTGGAGAGCGCCCATGCCCCAGGTCCGACGCCCGGCCTTTCCCTTCCGAGCCGATCGCGGGTCCGCGGCTCGACCGCCGCTGCCTCGCCTCCTGGCCGCAGCCCTCCTCGCCCTGGCCGCCGCGCCGCTCGAGGCCCGGGGGCCGGTGATCAGCGGCCGGGTCCTCGACGGGAGCGGCGAACACGTCAAGGGCGCCCGAGCGAGCCTGATCGCCACCCTGCCGTGGATCGAGCGAGCCGGCGCCCTCGCGGAGAATTGGCAGGCCGGCGCTCCCGAAATCGACTCCTTCCTCACCGGCGAGGACGGCCGCTTCTCCCTCGAGGCACCCGACCAGGGCTTCTACGAGGTCCGAATCACCGCCGAGGCCTCCTACTACCCCCTCCGTCACCGGCTCGACGGCCAGCCGCTGATCGAGGACCTGCGGCTGCCCCCCGCCACGCTCTTGCCGGCCACCGAGGTCGAGCTGACCGTCGCCGGCACCGGCGGGAAGAGCGCGCGGATCGTTTCGCGTCCGGGCACTCCCCGGTCTGCCCGCGCGCGGCGGTCGTGGTCGCGGGCCAGGCAGTGGATCGTTCGGAACGACTCCGGCTGGCAGGCGGCGAGCTGGCGCGGCGTGACCGACGAGCGAGGCACCGCGAAGCTGCCGGCCCCCTCGAGCGGCCATGAGCTGACCCTGGTGATTCTCGCCCCGGAGCGAACGCCGCGCGAGACCTTCTTGACCGTGGAGGAGTCAGGATCGAAGAGACGCCGCCCGGTGCGTCATGAGGTCAAGATGCAGACCGGGCCCCGAAAGACTCTTCAGGTTCTCGGGGTCGACGGCAAACCCGCCGCGAACATTCTGGTTTCGGCCTTCCGCGAGCCCCTGGGACGCACCGACGATCGGGGCCGCGTCCAGGTGCGGCGGGGCGAGGAGGAGGTCGATATCTTCCTGGCGACCGAAAGCGCCAGCGCGAGGCTCGCTCTCGAGCCGGCGCCGGCTAAGGCGGACCCCGCCGCAGGCGCAGGACAAGCACACGCAAGACAGGCGGCGCCGGACGACGCCGGTCCCCAAGTCGTCGAGCTGAGCCCCGCCGTCCCGATTGCCGGGCGGGTGCTTGACGCCGACACCGAGCGCCCGATCGCCGGCGCGCTGGTGTGGACCGGCTCCGGCGCCAGCGGAAGATCCCTCACGGGCCGAGCCGGCGACTATGAGGTTCGGGTTCTAACGCCCGAGATCAGCCGACTCGGGCTCTCCCTGCGAGCCGCGGCGCTCGGCTACGTGCGGTCGCGCGAGTACTCCTCGAAGCTGGAACCTGACGCCGCGGGGCCGACCTTCAGCCTCGCGCCCTCGGCGTCTCTTAGCGGCAGCCTGCGGGACGCGGCCGGCGAGCCGGTGATCGATGCGGTGATCAGGGCCAGAACGCGCAGGACTCGCGGCCCGGGGAGCGGACCGGCGGGCCAGATCCTCAGCGGCCTCTCGGGCGCCTTCCGCCTGACCCGCGTGCCGGCCGGCGAGACCCTGGAGCTGCGGATCGAGGCTCGAGGCTTCGAAACGCTCCAACACCTCGTCGAGCCCCTCGAGAGCGGCGAAGCCAGGGCGGGACTCGACCTCGTGCTCGAGCCGGCGCTGGTCGCCGTCGGCAGGGTTCTCAACGAGGCCGAGGAGCCGATCGCCGGCGCCACGGTCAGCCTCAGCCCTCACCTCGAGGGCGGCGGCGTCAGCAGTCTTCTGCGCCAGAGGGCCGCTCGATATGCGGAGGTCGGCAACGAAGTGACCACCGACGCGGAGGGGGCCTATCGGATCGAGAACCTCAACCCGGGCGCTTTCCGGCTGAATGCTTCGGCCAAGGGTTTCGCCCCGGCGACGGTCGCCGGCCTCGAGATCGCGAGGGGCGAGGAGGCCCGCGGACCCGTCGACCTCGGGGCGGTGATCCTGGTGCCCGGCGCCCTCTTTCAGGGCCTGGTGGTCGACTCTCGAGGCAGCCCGGTGAGCGGCGCCGGCGTCAGCGCCAGCGAAAACTCTTTGGGCTCCATCACCCGAATCTTCCAGGGCTCCAGGCTCGAGACCACCACCGATGCGGCCGGGCACTTTGAGCTGCAGGACCTGGCGAAGAACGCCTCTCTCTCGATCGAACTCGAGAAGGAGGGCTGGGTTCGCGCCCGGCACAGGGTGCAGCTGCCCACCGACGGGCTCCAGCGCTTCGAAATGGAGCGCGGCGGCTATCTGGTGGGCCGGGTGATCGACGCCGCCGATCGCGAGCCCATCGGCCAAGCGGGGGTGCGGGTGAGGATAGGAGGCGGCGGCAGGCTCGGCGAGCAGCGCGGACGCGCCGAGGACGACGGGAGCTTTCGCTACGGCTCCTTCGCCGCTGGATCGGTCTCCCTCGAGATCGCCGCCGAGGGCTACAGGTCTTACGCGCGCAACGACCTGGAGATCGTCGCGGATCGCGATACGGAAGTAACCGTCGAGCTCGAGCGGGGCCTCGACCTCCGCGGCCTGGTGCTCGATCCCTCGGGCCAGCCGGTGGAGCAGGCGTCGATCCAGGTCGAGCCCGAGGTGCGCACGAGCATGGCGTGGATCACGCCGAGCGACACGAGCGGCGCCGACGGACGCTTCACGCTGCGCGGCCTCGAGCCCGGTGGCCACGTGCTGCGCGCCGAGCACGAGGAGTGGGGCAGCGCCGTGCAGCGGGTCGAGATTCCGAGCGGCAGCGCCGCCTCGCCGGTCGAGCTGCGCTTTGAAGGCGGATCGCGGGTCGTGGGCCGGGTGGTCGACCGCGCTTCCGGGGAGCCCGTGGCCGAGGCCACCGTCGTCCTGCGCAGGCTCTCCGTCCGCGGGCTCGAGCAGCAGCGGGGCCAGTCGGTCGACCGGGACTCGACGAACGCCGACGGGCGCTTCAGCCTGGGACCGGCCAAGCCGGGCACCTACCGGGTGAGCGCCACGACGGAAAAGCGCGGCTCGGGCGCGAGCCAGCCCTTTGAGGTCGCGCGCGGCGCCGACCTCGAAGGCGTGGTCCTCGAGATCGACGGCGGGCTGTCGATTCGCGGCGTCATCGAGGGCGCGAGCTTCGATGAGATCTCGAACCTGATCGTCCAGGCGCGCTCTCCGGGCCAGGGGCCGCACTTCGTCTCCCCCAACTTCGAGGGCCGCTTTCGCTTAGCCGAGCTGGCCGCCGGCACCTGGCGGCTCGAGGTCAGCACCCAAGACGGCAAGACGGCCACCGAGAGCGTCGAGCTGCGCGAGGGCGAGGGCGAGCCGGAGGTGGTGCTGAAGCTCGAGCGCGGCCTGGAAATCACCGGCACGGTGCTGCGCAACGGCGAGCCCGCCGCCGGCGCCACCGTGAGCGTTCGCGCCGGCCGGCGCTGGATTCCGCCGGGCCAGCGACCCACCGACGCCGAGGGCAGGTTCAAGGCGTCGATTCCCGAGCCCGGACGCTTCGAGCTGTGGGTTCAGTCCCGAGGATCGACTCGGACCCGCCAAACCTTCGACCTGGCGGGCGGGGAAGATCTGGTGCTCGAGTACCGGGAATCCACCGTCACGGGTCGAGTGCTCGACGCCGAGGGGCAGCCGATCCTGGGCGCCCGCATCCGCTCGCGGGCGGGCGAGGGCGAGGAGACCGCCACCCGAACCGACACCTACGGCCGCTACCGGCTCGAGGCCCTGGGCTTCGGCGCCGTCGAGATCGTCGCCAGCCGCGACGGCTTCGCCCAGAAGACCCGCGACCTGCAGCTCGACGGCGCCGCCCTCGAAAACGTCGACTTCGTGCTCGAGACCAACGAAGGCGTGCGCTTCAGGCTGCTCCGCGCCGACGGCTCCGCGCCGCAGCGGGTCGAGCTTGCGGTGGTCGACCCCGCCTCCGGCGCCCCCGCTTTAGCCAACCGCCGGCTGAACACCGTCCAGGGTGAAGTCGACCTCTCCACCCTGCCGCCCGGCGACTGGCTTCTGCGGGTCGCTGAGCCCATGGGGCCGACCCTCGAAATGCCGATCCGCTCGCCCGCCGATCTCGACAGCCTGACGCTACCTCCCGGCGGGGTTTTGACTCTCGAGCTGCCGGACGCGCTCGACAGCGGCCCGGGCCCCATGACGCTGCTGATTCGAGACTCCGCGGGCCGTTCGCATCACAGACCCCTCGAGACCGCGGGCCAGCCTCGCGAGGTGCCTGCCGGCAGACCGGTACGTGTCGGGCTGCCGACAGGCGCCTGGGAGCTGGAGCTGCGCTCCGCGGACGGCGAGAGCTGGCGCAGGAGCTTCCGCATCGACCCCGATCTCGGAACCACGGTGAGCCTGCGCTGACCCGAGAAGACCCGAACGCCCCCAAGGCTCGTATCCAGCCGGGTACCGACCGCCGCCCCCCTCTTCCCCACAGCGGAGCCCGAAACTTGGCCTACCAGCACACTTCCCAGCCGCATACCGGCATCGCCACCTTCTGCAAGGCTCCTTTTGAGCCCGACCTCTCGAAGCTCGAGCCGGATGACGTGGCCATCGTGGGCATTCCCTACGACGAGGCGACCGCCATGCGCCCCGGATCTCGCCAGGCGCCGCGCGCCATCCGCGACGCCTCGACCCGCTTCGGATTTCTCGGCAGGGGCCGAGACTCCAAGGGTTTCTTCGACATCAACCGAGGCCACAACGTGATGGCCGGGGTGCGCCTGATCGACACCGGCGATATCGACACCGTGTACTTCAGCCGGGAGCGCAACCACGAGCTGACCCACCGGCACATTCGCGGCATTCTCGACCGCGGAGCCCTGCCGGTAGTTTTGGGCGGCGATCACTCGATCAGCTATCCCGTGCTGCGCGCCTACGAGGAGCACGGCCCGCTGACCGTCGTTTTGGTGGACGCCCACCTCGACTACAAGCTCGACATCATGGGCCTGCGCTACACCAACAACAGCCCCTTTCGCCGCGCCCACGAGCTGCCGTTCATCGGCCAGATCCTGAACTTCGGCATCCGCGGCATCAAGTCCACCGACGTCGACCTGCGCGAAAGCCGCGAGCACGGCCATCTGGTCTTCTCAAACTATGACGTCTTCGAGCAGGGCATCGACTCCCTGCTCGAGCGGTGCCCGGAGGAGCTGGGGAATTACTACCTGAGCATCGATATCGACGGCCTCGATCCGTCGATCGCGCCGGGCACCGAGAGTCCCGAGGCCGAGGGCCTGAGCTTCACCCACGTCAAGCGCCTCGCCCAGGGCCTCGCCAAGCGCGGTCGGCTGGTTGGGGTCGACCTGGTGGAGGTCAACCCCTATCTCGATCCGGCGGAGCTGACCCAGCATATGTCGGCCCAGCTGCTGATCGAGATCATGGCGACGCGCTTCGCCTGAGCCTCCGAAGGCCCCCCGAGGACCGCTCGCTCAGCGCGAGCCCGCCTGGGTGGCCGGCCAATGGATGCGGGCGCGGCGGGCGAGGGCCTGAAAGTCCTCGCCGCGGATCTTCTCCTTCTCGAGCAGAGCCACCAGCTTGGCCTGACGCCGCAGCCGCGGGGCCCGGTCGATCACGGTGAGGGTATTGGTGGCGGGGTTGGCCCACGCCCGGCCGTCCTCGGTCAGAAAGACCTTCGTGAGAAGCCGCGCCACCAGCACCGCGTCGAGAGTCTCGAGCCGCCCTTCAACCTTAAGCTCCGGCTGAATCGCATCGGCTAAGGAGGGCGAGCCCGCATCTTCGAGGGTCATGCGCTCCAGCTCTGCCACCGGGGCGACGCGCATGGTGCCGTGGAGAAGATCCATTCCCAGGCCGTTGATGCGCAGAATCGACGCCAGCGCCTGGTCCCAAGGCACGTCCTTGAGCTCGACGGTCACGGTGCCCTTGATACCCGGCTGCAGCAGCAGGTTGAAGCCGCCGAGGCGCGCGAAGCTGCGCAGGGTTTCCGCGAGGTCCGCGTCCTTGAGCGACATGCTGACCCGCTCACCGCGCCACACCTGAGAAGCCTCGGGTATCGAATCTTGAAAGATCGGCGGCACCTCCTGGGCGCCGAGTGCCGGCGTGAAGGCGCCCGCCACCAGAAGGACCGCCGCGCAGGCGAGCGGGCCGGCTCTCCACGGCTTTTTAAGACGAGGGGCGCGGCAAGGGAGTCGACCGGCCGTCTTCGTACACGGGGCGCTCGTGCGGTTTTGGATCATCGGATGCCTCTTTTCCTTGCGCATGCGTGCCATCAGAAAATCAACGGATTTCGACGAGACTATAACGACTGAGCTGGGCTTCGAGGGACCCTGCAGGTTCGTCTGCTTATGCCTTGACTTGCGACTCGGGTTCACCTTCTCTTCGATCG
>JBCCLG010000015.1:0-19702 GCA_039027015.1 Acidobacteriota bacterium
CGCACCTTATAGGGGCAGTTGTTGGAGCAATAGCGGGTGCCCACGCAGCGGTTGTAGACCATGTCGTTGAGGCCCTCGTCGCTGTGGACGGTGGCCGCGACGGGGCACACCACCTCGCACGGAGCCTGCTCGCACTGCATGCACGGAATCGGCTGGTTGACGATCTGCTCGACGTTGTTTGGATCGTCGCCCTGGTAGTAGCGGTCGATGCGCATCCAGTGCATCTCGCGCCCGCGGCTGACCTGATCCTTGCCCACGGCCGGAATGTTGTTCTCGACGTTGCAGGCCACCAGGCAGGCGTTGCAGCCGCTGCACGCCGAGAGATCGATCGAGAGACCCCAGCGGTAGCTGTCGTAAGGGAAGTCTTTGCCGTCCATCAGCGACTTTTCGGGGTCGACGTGGAGGAGATTTTCGACCGGCTGATCCGGGTGCTGCTTCCAGGTCTCAACGTTGGTTTCGCGAATCGGCGCGCGGCCTTCCATCGAGTGGTGGTCCTGGGTGCAGGCCAGCAGGTATTTCTCGCCGGTCTTCTCGATCGAGACCGCCGCCTGGGCCTCCCACAGGCCGAGGCCCGCCGTGCGCACGGGCGCGGCGTCAAAGCCGGTGCCGTTGCCGACGTTGCCGGCGCGGGCGCGGCCGTAGCCGAGGTGCAGAACGCCGGTGTCGTCGGCGAGGCCGGGAACCACCCATACCGGAACGGTGACGGTGCGCTCGCCGACCTTCAGCTCAACCAGGGGGGCGTGCTTGAGCTGCTCGTTGCCGGGCAGGAGGTCGCCGAGCCCTTTGGCCTTGGCGGTGGCCGGGCTGAGCAGAAGGGCGTTATCCCAGGTCAGCCGGGTGATCGGCTTGGGGCACTCCTGCAGGCAGCTGTTGTTCGCGAAGCGGCCGTCCAAAACGGTGGGGTCGGGCCGAAAGACCAGCTCGAAGTCGGGGGCCTGCCAGGTGGCGATGGTGCGCGCCGCAGCAGCCGCGTCGATCGTCGGGCTCACGGCCCTGGCTTCGGTGCCGGGAATCACGCCGTCGTGCAGGCAGCGCCGCCAGGCCTTCGTGAAGTCGCCCTCGGCGCCGGAATCCCGGTGATGCCGGCGCCAGGTCGCCTCCACCAGGTCGCGCGGCTTGACGCCGATCTGGCCGGCGAGGGCGGCGATCATCTCGATCGAGGTGTGCGAGTCGTAGAGCGGTACGATCAGCGGCTGCACCGGCGTGGCCGTGCCGTCGACGCTGCGCAGGTCGGTCCAGCTCTCGAGCGAGTGCGAGAGGGGCACGTGCCAGTGGCAGCGCTCGCCGGTCTCGTCGTCGTAGCTGCCGAGGTGAATGCGCAGAGGCACCTTGTCCATGGCCGCCGCGATATCGAGGTCGCCGGGCGAGGTGTAGACGGGGTTGCTGTCCATCACCAGCATTGTCGAGATGCGGTCGGCGTCGATATCGCTCACCAGCTCCTCGAGGCCCAGGCCGTCGAGCTCGACGGGCTCGGTCAGCAGGATGCTCTCGCCGATATTGCCCAGCGACTCGTTGATCGCCAGGATCAGCGCGTGCACCTCGGGCCGCAGGAATTCGCCGGCGACCACCGCCGAGCGGCCCGGGTTGGCCTTGAGATCGGCGGCGACCTCCTCGACCCACGCCATGAAGCGCTCGTCTTTGCCCTCGGGCATCACGGCGCCGGCGACGCCCAGCTGGGCGGCTAGGGCGAGGGCGAAATGGGAGATTTCGGTGGGCTTGACCACCAGACGGTGGTCCGAGAGCGTACCGGTGCTCGAGGGCACCGCCTCGACCGCGTAGAAGCGGTTCATCTTGAGCGCGGCGTCGAGGTCGTAGGCCCGGCGGCGCTTCGAGTAATCCTTGGATTGGCGCACCGAGTCGGGCCCCGAATCGAGGAAATCGCCGTCGATCGAAAGGACCACGTCGGTCTTGGAGAAGTCGTAGCGCAAGACGCCTCGGGTGCCGGTGGCCATCTCAAAGCCGGCGGACTCGAGGCCGGCCAGGGGCTCGTGCACGTAATGCCGCAGGTTGGGCATTTCGTTCATCAGCTCGCCGAGCAGGCGGACCAGCGTCGGCGAGGTCACCCGTCCGGTGACGATCGCCAGGCCTTCGCCGGCTAGCGGCACCAGCGCGGAGCGCAGGCCGCTCACCTGCTCCAGGAAGACGTCCCAGCTGCGCGGCTGGGCCAGGTGGCGCACCGCCTGCGAGCGATCCGGGTCGTAGAGGTTGAACACCGCCGCCTGGGTGATGGCGTGCGTGCCGCTCAGGCTCGCCGGGTGCTCCGGATTGCCCTCGACTTTGGTCGGGCGACCCATGTGGCTCTCGGCCAGGATGGGCGAGGCATAGCCCTGATTATCGATCGCCGAGGCGAAGTAGAGGGCCTTGCCCGGGATGATGTCTTCGGGCTGCCGAACGTAGGGAATGATCTTTTCCGGCGGCTGCTTGGTGCAGGCGGTGAGGCCCGCAAGGCCGAGGGAAGCGCCGGTCAGCTGGAGAAAGCGCCGGCGGTCGAGGTTGCCGAGCTCCGCGGCCTGGCGCGGGAACTCGCGGTGCATCATCTCCTCGAAGCCGGGCGTTTCTGCGAGCTGATCCAGGCTGCGCCAATACTTGGGCTGGTGGGACGCTGCCGGAGGCTCAGCCGCCTGGGCCGCCGGCGTCTTGGTGCGCTTGGCCTCGGCGGCCTTCTCAGGCGCGTCTCGGAGCACGGTGTGCGTGGTGGATTCCAAATCCTTCATCGTCGCTCGTCTCGGGTCGTACCGTGAATGCGCGTTCTCAGCGGTGGCAGGTCGAGCAGCTGAAGAGGCGCTGCTGGTCGGCGATGTTGGCCTGCTCGGCGAGGTGGGCGTAGTACTCGTCGCCGGCACCCTCCGGGGGCTTCCAGCGGAAGTTGGTCACTTCGGAGGGCGGCCGCAGATTCGGCGTCGGGTTGCGGTGACAGTCGAGGCACCAGTTCATCTGCAGGGTCACGGCGCGCTTGAGCAGCGGCATCTCGTGGACCGGTCCGTGGCAGGACTCGCAGGCGACGCCCTTGGTGACGTGGATCGAGTGGTCGAAATATACGTAGTCGGCGAGGTCGTACACGCGCCACCACTCGAGAGGCTCGTTGGTGCGGTAGCTCGCGCGGACCGGCTCGAGCATCGGGCTGTCGGCCCACACTTGGCTGTGGCAGTTCATGCACAGCTTGGTCGGCGGAATGTTGGCCGAGCGCTCGCGCTCCACGGTGTTGTGGCAGTAGCGGCAGTCAATTCCCAGAGCGGCGGTGTGGTGGTCGTGGGAAAACTTGACCGGCTGGGTATAGATCACGTCCTGGTTGGTCCGATACGGCGAGCGTTCGAAGGCCAGCACGAGCGTCACGCCAGCTCCCGCCAGCACGATCGCTAGAAGGATGCTGAGCCGTGAGTAGATGTTGCTGCTGGGACCGAAGATCTGTGCCATCGCAGTCCTGTCGGGTCGAGGTCGCAGGTCGATTATGCCGAGGGCGCTGACTGGGAGGCGTCTCCAAGTCGATCACCGGAATCGCGGGGGCGAGAGGTGTTTTGCGCGGGGGCGGGCGGGGCCGCCGGTGGCTCGAGTCGGGAAGGCTGGGCAGCTCTCGGCTGAGCGGTTGACTCGGGGGTCATTCTATCCCAATCAGAGCCTCCTTCGGGGGGTGGCTTGTGAAAATTTTCACAAGCTGGGCTCGACGGGTCTCACAGCTTACCGCAGACTGCCCGACCGTTGCCAAGAGTCTGCAAAGACAATTCCGTAAACCTCTCCAAACATTACATTTACCTAAATATCCGCGAGAGCAGGACGATTCCACCGAGCGAATTTTTGGTGCCCCTAAACGAGACTGGAAAGGTACGGAATTTTAATGAGAACCATTTAAGTCCTGATTAATTCGGCGCCCTGTCAGGCCCTCTCGAGGGAGTTGCTAGACCGCTCGATCCCGGCGCCTGAGCTAGACCCCTCAGCCCGGCGCCTCGCGGCCCCTGCCGGACGTCTCGCCGGGGCGCCTCCGCCAGGCCCGCAGCCGGCTCCCTAAAGGAAGGTTGCGAGCACCTTGAGCAGCTTGCGCGGCACCGGCTGGGAGCGGAAGAGATAAATCTCCGCGGGCACTTCGCCGAGCCCTTCGCGGCCGGCCGCCAGGCGCGACGAAAGGGCCAGAACCAGGCGCTTGGGCCCGTGCCTGCGCACCAGCTCCAGCCTCGAATCAACGGCGCCCTTGCGCCAGAAGCCGAAGATCTCCATCGGCACCTCCAGGCCGCTCGGGCGGTGCTCGAAGACGTAGTCGGGCACCAGCACCCCTCGGCCGCCCAGATCGATCAGGTCGCCCTCGCCCTCGCGCACGCTCCACTCGGAGCCCAGGTCCGCGAAGCGCTCGGCGAAGCCCGCCCACTCCTCGGGCTGCCATTGACCGGTCAGCCGAGTGTGGGAACGCAGGCCATCGGCCGCCTCCAGCTCGAACCGCAGGGCGCGGCGCTTGGCGCCCCACTGCACCTCGGCCTCGAGAGACCAATCCTCGAAGTGCAGCAGGGTCGGCAGGAAGCTCGCCATCTGCAGGCCGTATTTGCCGCTCGCTTTGAACAGCGAAACCGGCCCGTCGAGAATCACCCGCCAGCCGCCTTCTTTGGATCGGCTCACCCGATGCATCAGCTGAAAGAATTTGATCTTGCGAAAGAGCGCGCGCTGGCGCGCCGGGGTGCTTCCCGCGATCTCGATCTCGAGGCGGGTAGCGCGCAGCAGAACCCCCTGGGCCAGGGCCACGCTGTAGCGCCGCAGCAGCCACTGCGGCGTGCAGGTCTTGAACTCCTGAAGCACCTGCTCGGTCTTGAGGTCGGCGTAAAGCCCGCGCTCGACCTCCTCGACCGCGAGCTCCAGCTCCGCCGCCGCGCGCTCCAGGGCGTCCGCTCGATCGAAGCTGAAGGGGCTAGCGTCGTCCTGCGGAGGGCCCGCGCGCTGGTAAAGCTCCGCGGACTGCCGGAAGACGCTCTCGCGGATGCGCTCCGGATCGATCCTCGAGTCGGCCTCGAACTCGCAGCGATCCTGCAGCAGCTTGGCGAGCCCGCGGTGCAGCTGAAAGTCGGTGCCGGTGCCGAGCAGCTCGGCCAGCTCGGCGTCTAGGGCCTGGCGAGAGCGCCCTCGATGCGCCTCGAAGATCTCGATCAGCTGACCGGCCATCTCCAGCAGCTCCGGGTCGCGGTCGCTGACATAGCGCGGCCGAACTTTCTTCTTGTAGACCCGCGCCAAAACCAAATCCGAGGTCAGCATCGATCGCTCCTATGTATGCCTCATCAACGGCAGGCCCCGTCTCATCGCTGATAGGCCCCGTGCTGCCGTCGGCGCTCGCTGACGTACTCCTCGGCGGTGTCCTCGGCCACCACCTCGTAGAGCACCGCCTGCTTGCCCTCGGCCCGCCGCAGGATACGCCCGAGCCTCTGCACGTGCTCGCGCACGCTGCCGGAGCCCGAGAGCACCACGCCGACGCTGGCCGCCGGCACGTCGACGCCCTCGTTGAGCACCCGCGAGGTGACCAGGAAAGGGAAGCGGCCCTCGTTGAAGCCGGAGAGCACGTCGTGACGCTCCTTGACCTTGGTTTGGTGGGTGATCGCCGGCATCAGGAAGCGGCGGGAGATGCGGTAGACCGTCTCGTTGTCGCTGGTGAAAAGAATCACCCGATCGCGACGATGGCGCGCCAGCAGGGTCTCGAGCAGCCGCAGCTTGGCCTCGGAGGCCTGGGCGATGGTCTTCTGCGCCCGGTAGGCAAGAAAGGCCCGGCGCCCCCGCTCGCTGCGCGAGGTGGCCTGGAGAAAGCGCTGCCAGCCCCCCGGGCTGCCCAGGCGCAGGCCCTCCTCGAGGATGAAGGAGCGGTAGATCTCGCGCTGCTCGAGATAGGCGGCGGCCTCCTCTTCGCTCAGGCGCACGCGCAGCTTGACGGTCTCGTATTCGGCCAGATAATCGCCGGCCAGCTCGCCAATCTCCCGGCGGTAGAGAATCGGACCGATCAGGCGGTCCAGGCGCCGCTCGCCGCCGTCCTCTCGCTCGGGGGTGGCGGTGAGCCCCAGGCGGAAGGGAGCCAGAGACATTTCGGCGGCCAGGGAGTAGGTGGGCCCGGGCAGGTGGTGGCACTCGTCGAACACCAGCAGCGCGAAGCGCGATCCCAGCCGCTCCATGTGGATATAGGCCGAGTCGTAGGTGGTGACGGTGAGGTCGTGCACCTCGTAGGAGCCGCCTCCCACCAGGCCGACCTCGACGTCGAAGGCGGTCTTCATCACGCCGTACCACTGCTGCATCAAATCGAGGGTCGGGGTGACCATCAGGGTGCTGCGCTTGAGGCGCTCGAGAATCGTCTGCGCGACGAAGGTCTTGCCGGCGCCGGTGGGCAGCACCACCACCCCCCGGCGACCGCCGCCAAACCAGTGCTCGACGGCCTCCTTCTGGTACGGAAAGGGCGTGCGGTGCTCCCGCGAGCGCAGGTCGAGGTCGCGAAAGCCCCCGGCCTCGTTGTCGACCTCGGCCTTGGCGCGGTGTAGCGCGGTGAGGATCTCGCGGTAGCGAAAGGCCGGCGCGCGATAGAGGCCGACGCGCTTGTCGTATACGCAGCCCGGAAGGCTCACCCCCGCCGGCAAATCTTCCTCTCGGCCGTGCACCAGGAGCGTGCCGCGATCAAACGACAGGCGCAGCCGAGCCATCAGCGCGCCTCGCCCTCGGCGTCGATCTCGATCTCGAGCTCGATTCTGCCGGTGGCTGCGTCCGTGAGCTCGCCCATCACGGCCTCGAGGGCAGCGAGCGGAACCTCGAGGCCGAGCCGCACGCGAGCGCCGTAGTCGGCGCTCGCGGGCTCGAGGCCGCGGGCCGCGAGCACCCTCTCGACGGGTCCGGTGAGCGCGTAGCCGAAGGTGGCGCGGAGCCTCCTCGTGAGGGGCTGCTCCACGATCTCCGCCAGATCCAAAGCGGCGGCCGCGCAGCCTCCGTAGGCCCGGATCAGCCCGCCGGTGCCCAGCTTGGTGCCGCCGTAGTAGCGGGTTACCACCACCGCCAGGTCGGTCAGGCGGCGGCCGTCGATCTCGGCCAGGATCGGCCGGCCGCCGGTGCCCGAGGGCTCGCCGTCGTCGCTCAAGCGCCAGTCGTCGCGCCCCGTACCGACGCGCCACGCCCAGCAGTTGTGGGTGGCGTCGCGCAGCTCCTCGCGACGCGCCTCAACAAACTCCGCCGCCGCTCGGGCGCCGGTGACCGGCGCCAGGCTGGCGAAGAAGCGGGAGCCTCGGATTTTGTCGATCTCGTGACGCAGGGGCCGGGCGACGCGGCGCACGGTGAGCGCGCCCGCGCCGGCAGCGGCAGCCTCCTTGGAGCCCCCGGACGCTCGCCCCGCCATCGTCGACTTCACCGCCATGGGCCTAAGGATAGTCGCTCGCCGCGGGCGCGCGCGTCGGCTGCTAATCTCGACGCTCGGTTCGACCCCAAGGATTTCGCGAGAACGTCAGCATGAGCGCTCCCTTTTCCGTTCCGTCAGGCCTCTTCAACATTCAAGACCCGGTCTCCGAGGGCCCGATGAACCCGGCGGAGATGATGATCGAGTGGCTGCCCGCCTGGACGCCTCAGCCGGTGACCCTGGCGGCGCAGAAGTGCGCCGACCAGCCGGCCCTTCTGGCGCTGCTGATCGCTCTCTTCTTTTTTCTCGCCGGCAAGGCCGCCCAGCTGATTCTCTGCCGCGGCATCTCCCGGCTGACCGCCCGCACCTCCACCGAGGTCGACGACAAGCTGCTGGTGCTGGTGCGCCGGCCCGTCTTCCTGAGCGTCTTCCTGCTCGGCCTCGCCCTCGCGGTGCACAGCCTAAGCTTCAGTCTCGGCCTTGACGGCGCGGTACCGGAGCGCACGGAAGATCTGCTGCTCACCGTGGTGATCTTCTCCTGGCTCGGCGCTCTCCTGCCGGGGCTCCGCCTGGTGCTCGACGCCCTCGGCAGACACCGCGACAGCTTTCCGCTGATCGAGGAGCGGACCATTCCGCTCTTCGACATCTTCTCCAAGCTCGTGGTGGTCGGCGGCGCCGGGTTCTTGATCTTCGAGGTGTGGGATTTCGACCCGACGCCGGTCTTCACCTCCGCCGGCATCATCGGCATCGCCGTCGGCTTCGCCGCCCGGGACACCCTGGCCAACCTCTTTGCGGGCATTTTCATCGTCGCCGACTCGCCCTACAAACTCGGCGACTTCATCACCCTCGACTCCGGCGAACGCGGTCTGGTGACCCACGTGGGCATCCGCTCGACTCGTCTGTTGACCCGCGACGACATCGAGGTGACGCTGCCCAACTCGGTGATCGGCAACGCCAAGATCCTGAACGAGAGCGGTGGACGCTGGGAGAAAGAACGCATCCGCGTCAAGGTCGGAGTCGCCTACGGCAGCGACGTCGACCGGGTCTGCGAGCTGCTGGTGGAGCTGGCCGTGACCCACGACCACATCTGCCCCGAGCCCAGGCCGCGGGTGCGCATGCGCGGCTTCGGCGACTCGAGCCTCGACTTCGAGCTGCTCTGCTGGATCGACGAGCCGGTGCTGCGCGGCAGGCTCAGCCACGAGCTCTACATGGACGTCTACAAAGCCTTCGGCCGCGAGGGCATCGAGATCCCGTTCCCGCAGCGCGACGTGTGGGTGCGCCAGGTGGCCGCCGCCGAGGGCGCCTCGCCCGCCGCCGAAGACTGATCGAGTCGAAGGCGCCGCGGCGCCCTCCTTCCCCCCCCCCGCTGGTCTAGAGGAAAAGATAGACCGTGTAGGCCACGTAGACGGCCGAGAAGGCCAGGCCCTCGGGCCGGGTCAGCATGCGGCGCGCGCCCAGGAAGATCAGCAGCAGAGCGCTGGTCGCGAACATCATCCAATAGTCGGCGCCGAGAACCGCGGGCGTGACCTCGAGAGGGGCCACCACCGCCGTCAGCCCGAGGATGCACAGCAGGTTGAAGATATTCGAGCCCACGATATTGCCGAGCACCATGTCGATTTCGCCCCGCCGGCCCGCCACCAGGCTGGCCGCCAGCTCGGGCAGGCTCGTGCCGATGGCCACCAGGGTCAGGCCTATCACCCGCTCCGAGATACCAACCGCCCGGGCGATCTCGCTGGCGCCGATCACCAGCGCCTGGGCGCCCGCCACCAGCAGCACCACTCCGAAGGCAACGCCCAGGGAGGAGCGCCAGGCGGACGCGCTGTCGGCGGCGGCCTCGCCTTCGCCTTCCTCGCCGTCGCCATAGTCCTGCTGGTGATCGGGATCCTTGAGCAGGCGCCAGAGAAAGATCACCAGCACCCCGAAGAGCGCCATGCCCTCGAGGCGGTCGATGCGGCCGCCGGTGAGAAGCACGGGGTACATCAGCGCGGTCACCGCCACCATGAAGACCACTTCCCGGCGGATAAAGCGACGCGCCGCGGGCAGCACGAAGAAGAGGGCGGTGGAGCCGAGAATCAGGCCCACGTTGGCGATATTCGAGCCCACCGCGTTGCCCACCGCCAGGTCGGGAGAGCCCTTGAGATTGGCGGTGAGGGCCGCGGCGAGCTCCGGCGCCGAGGTGGCGAAGGCGACCACGGTCAGGCCTATGGCCGTGGCGCTCATGCCGAAGTGCTCGGCCAGCCGCTTGGCGTTGGTCACCAGGACCTCGCCGCCCCAGAACAGGCCGACGATGCCCACCAAAACCAGCAGGGCCGACATCACGAGCATCAGATGGGCTCTCCGGCCAGGCCCAAGTCTTGGTAGATCGCCGCGGTCAGAGCGTCGAATCGCCGGCCGTGGGCGCCGTCGTCCGGCTGGCCGTTGACCACCAGGGCCACCGCCAGGTCGCGCTCAGGGTCGGCAAAGGCGGTCGACGAGCGGTAGCCGCTGTGGCCGAAGGTGCGGCGCGAGGCGTGGGGCCCGTAGCCGTAGGCCACCGAGGCCGCGCCGTAGTGCTTGGAGTCGACGATAAAGCCGAGCCCCCAATCGAGCTTTTGCTTGAAGGTGTGGTCGAGCAGGCCGACCCGCGAGGGCGTGGTCATGGCCTCCACGGTAGGCGGCTCGAGCAGCCGCTCGCCCTGCGCGGTCACGCCGCGCCGCAGCAGCATCTCGTAGAAGCGGCCCAGCTCGCGGATCGGCCCGTAGCCGTTGCCGCCGGGGGACGGCCGCAGCATCGAGCGCGGCTCGTGCCACTTCCGCGGCAGGCGCGCGCCGTTCTCGGTGCCGAACATGCGCCCAATGCGCTCGCCGTAGGCCTCGAAGCGCTCCCGCGGCATGCCGATCCACGAGTCGAGCATGCCGCAGGGCTCGAGCACGCGCTCGCGGACGACGCGAGAAAACGGCTGGCCCGCCACCGCCACGATCACGGCGCCGAGCACGAACCAGCTCGAGGCCATGTGGTAGCCCGCCTTCTCGCCGAACGGCCAGCGCGGCTCCGGGCGCCGAGCGCAGATGGTGCCGATCACCTCGTCCCAGTCGGCCTCCGGCCAGCCGAGGTTGAGCATGCGGATACCGCTGGTGTGGGTCAGCAGATGGCGCAGGGTGATGCGGTCCTTGCCGTGGGCGGCAAAGGCGGGCACGTAGCGGGCCGCCGGATCGTCCAGGTCGATCTCGCCCTCCTGCCACAGCAGCCCGAGGGCCGCCGCGGTCACCGGCTTGGTGGAGGACAGCCATATATTGAGCGTGTCGGGCGCCATCGCGACGCCCGGAGCGGACTCTCCGACCGCCAGGTCGCGGCTCTCGAGGGTGCCGCCGCCTCCGGCGCCTCTCGACACGTAGACCTGCCCCCCCAGATGGAGACCTTCCTCGATGCCCTGCTCGAGAAGCTGGCGGGTCAGGGTAAGCGGTGGCAGAGACATACGAAGAAACGGGCGGAAAGGCGAGCGAGGGGGAGGAGTGGAAGCCCGGGAAGGGGGGCCGCGCGGCGGGCGACTATAGCAGCAGCCTCGCGCCGAATTTGCCGCCCTGCGCCCGAGAGCGCGGGCCCGTCATACAATCTTCGGCCACAGTTTTATGCCCATACCTCACCCCCATCGGCCCGCCGCGGCGGCGCGGCAACGGCCCCGCAGCCTGGGCGGCGTGCCCACCCCGGCCCTGGTGCTCGACCTCGACATTCTCGAACGAAACCTCGAGCGCATGGCCTCGCGGGTGGCGGCCGGCGGCGCCGCGCTGCGGCCGCATTTCAAGACCCACAAATGCGCCGCCGTCGCCGACCTGCAGAAAGCCAGCGGCGCGGCCGGCTTCACCGTCTCGACCCTGCCCGAGATGCGGCGCCTGCTGGACGCCGGCTACGACGACATCCTCTGGGCCTATCCGATCATCCTGAACCGCGCCCGCGAGATCGCCGAGGTCCTGCGCCGAGCGCCGAAAGCCCGGCTCGGCTGGGTGATCGACAGCCGCGACGCGCTCACCACCCTCGAGACCGAGGTGGCGGCGGCCGAAGCCGTTCCCGCGGAGGCCCTGCCGCTCGGGGTGTGGCTCAAGGTCGACTGCGGCTATCACCGTGCTGGGGTGGAGCCCGAGTCCGACCAGGCCATGGATCTCATGCGCCAGCTGGCGGCGTCGGAGCGCCTGGAGCTGCGCGGCCTGCTCTCGCACTCGGGACACAGCTACGGGGCCCCGGGGCGCGAGCGCCTGCGGGCGGTGCACCTCGAAGAGCGGCGGGTCATGACGGCCTTCGCAGGCCGCGCTCGCGCCGCCGGCCTCGAGATTCCCGCGGTCTCGATCGGCTCGACGCCGACGCTCTCGTCGATCGACGCGCAGCGAGGCGATCTCGCCGGCATCACCGAGGCGCGGCCGGGAAATTACGTTTTCTACGACTACACCCAGGTGGCGCTCGGCGCCTGCGGCGTTGAGGACTGCGCGCTCACCGTGGTGGCGAGCGTCATCTCCTGCCGCGAGAGCTCCGAGAATTGCGTGATCGACGCCGGCGCCCTGACCCTCTCGAAAGACGCCGGACCGGAATGGCTGACGCCCACGACTTTCGGCGAAATTTTCAGCGACTACGCCAGCGCGCGCCTCAACCCCGAGATCCGGGTGGTCGGCCTGTCCCAGGAGCATGGCAAGGTCAACGCTCCGCTGCCCGTGGGCACCCGGCTCCGCATCCTGCCCAACCATTCCTGCCTGGTGGTGCCAAACTTCAGGCGCTACGTCGTCGCCCGCGGCGAGGAGATCGTCGACTTCTGGCCCATCTCGCATCGCACGAGCGAGCCTCTGCCGAACCGCTAATCCTCTGCCCCCTGACCGCAACCGCTTCACCGCCTGTTGATCTATCCACCGACTCACCCCGCCCGCTCGCCGGACGCCTTTCGCTCTCGAGGAGCCCCATGACCTCCCCCCAAAGCCCGTTTTCCCCCTCAGCTCTCCGCCCCGCAGGTCTCCGTCGCCCGGCTGCCGGCTTCCCGGCCGCGCTGGCCGTGCTGCTCGCGCTGCTCTTGCCCGCCCTCTCATCCGCCGCCGAGCCGCCCGAACCGGGCGACGGCGACCCGGGCGCGGCGACCCTCGACGTCTCCCGCTGGCTGATGGTGGGGCCCGCGGGCATTCGGCTGCCGGCCTTCCACGGCGACGCCTCCTACAGCCTCGGCGACTGGCTCCTCGAGCCCTCCCTGGACCTCGAGGATCGTTGGCCCGAGGACGGCGGCGCGGCGCCCTGGCCGGCGGCCAGCGGCGCGGCCTGGCGGGCCATGGCCGCCCCGGATAACGTTTTGACCCTCGATACCGGCGAGCACGAGGGACCCGCCGCCGCCTGGCTGGCGACCTGGATCGACGCCGACCGCTTCACCGAGGCCACTCTGCGGCTCGAAAGCCCCCACCTGCTGCGCGTGCTGCTCAATGGCGAGCAGGTGGCGATCAAAAAAGAGGCCGGCGAGGCCAAGGCGGAGGTCACCGCCGAGCTGCACCTCGATACGGGCCACCATCGCCTGATGGTGCTCGCGGTCAAGGACCCTGAAGCAGAAGACCCCTGGACCCTCGAGGCGTCCCTCTCGACCCCGGGCGCGCTGGCCTCGAGCGTGCGCTTCGCCACCCGCGCCGAGCGTCCCCTGGCGCTCGACGACCTGCTCGAGCCGCCGCGGGCGAACAGCGTCGATCTCTCGCGCGGCGGCCGCTTCCTGGCCGTCGGCATGCGCTCGAGCGCCGCGCCCACCGACACCCAGCGCACCTGGATCGACATCTACGAGACCGCCTCGGGCCGCCTGGTCCACACCCTGCAGCGCCAGACCACGGCCTTCCAGTGGAGCCCGGCAGAGGAGTCCGGATTCCTCTTCGCCGCCGCCAATCCGGCGGGGGGTCATGACCTAGTTCTCGGCACGGTGGGCGAAGGGGCGCAGCACGTTGTTTCGCGCGCGGTCGAGGACTTCGCCGGCGTCCGCTTCGCCGACGCCGACACCCTGATTCTCACCGTGCGCGAGTCCGAGGAGGCCGAGACCCGGCCCGCCAAGCGCTATCGCGACCTGCCCGATCGCTGGTCCGGCCGCCGCGACCGCTCCCACCTGTACGCGCTGGAGCTCGACGGCACGCGCACCCGCCTGACCGTCGCCAGCACCTTCGATCAGCTCCAGGACGTGCACCCCGACGGCACGCGCCTGCTGATCAGCCGTCAGGAGCACGGCCGCCTCGAGCGCCCCTTCTCCGCCACCACCCTGGTCGAGCTGAATTTGGCCACCCTCGAGCCGCGCTCCGTCGTCCAGATGGGCTGGTTCGGCAGCGCCCTCTACTCCCCCGACGGCGCCAGCGCCCTGGTGCTCGGCAGCCCCGCTCTCTTCGGCGGTGCCGGCGAAGTGGTGGAGGGCCGCATCGCCAACGACTACGACACCCAGGCCTACAGGCTCGACCTCGCCACGGGCCAGGCCAAAGCCCTGTCGCGCGATCTCGACCCCAACATCCAGGAAGCGGTGTGGCCCCATGAGGGCGAGCCCTACCTCCGCGTCGAGGATCGATCCTGGCATCGCCTGATGAAGCTCTCGGACGGCGGGGTCTTTGAGGAGATTCCCACCGGCTCCGACACCGTCGGCGGCGGCTTTGACGTCGCGCTGTCGGACGGCGGCGAGACGACGGCGTGGCTCGGCTCCGGCGTCAACGATCCGCACGCCGTGTGGCTGCGCCGGGGCGGCGAGAGCCGGCGGCTCGTGGAGCCCTCCGCGGACCGCCTCGAGGGCGTGCGCTTCGGCGAGACCCGCGACTGGAGCTTCACCTCCAAAGCCGGCGACGAGATCCTGGGCCGCGTCTACCTGCCGCCCGGCCTCGATCCCGAGGCTGAGAAGAGCTATCCGCTGATCGTCTACTACTACGGCGGCACTTCGCCGGTCGGCCGAGGCTTCGGCGGGCGCTATCCCAAAGAGTGGTGGGCCGCCCAGGGCTACGTGGTGTACGTGCTGCAGCCCTCGGGCGCCACGGGCTTCGGCCAGGAATTCTCGTCGCGCCACGTGGGCGCCTGGGGACGCCAGACCGCCGACGAGATCCTCGAGGGTACCGAGCAATTTCTGGAGGCCCACGGCTTCATCGACCCCGAGCGGGTCGGCGCCATCGGCGCGTCCTACGGCGGCTTTATGACCCTCTATCTGCAGACCCAAAGCGAGATCTTCTCCGCCGCCGTCTCCCACGCCGGGATCAGCAATATCTCCAGCTATTGGGGACGGGGCTGGTGGGGCTATCTCTACAGCGCCGCGGCGTCGGCGGAGAGCTTCCCGTGGAACGACCGCGACCTCTACGTGGGCCAAAGCCCCCTCTACCAGGCCGACAAGATCACCACCCCGGTGCTGCTCCTGCACGGCACCGCGGACGTCAACGTGCCGCCGAGCGAGAGCCACCAGATGTACACCGCCCTCAAGGTTCTGGGGCGGGAGGTCGAGCTGATCGAAATCGAAGGCTCAAACCACACCATCCTCAACAAGGAGAAGAGGCGCCTGTGGTCGCGCTCCATCCTGGCGTGGTTCGACCGCTACCTCAAGGATCAGCCCGAGATGTGGCAGCACATGTGGGGCACGGAGAATGAGCCCAAGGGCTGAGCCGAGCTACAAGGCCCGCCCCGGAGCGCGGCGCGCTCCGGGGGTGAGTCAGTCTTCGACGCTCAGCCCGAGAACCGCAGCCGCGGCCAGGGCGCCCGCGGGCGTCGCGACCAGATAGATCCAGAGACCGCCCCAGCCGTGAAGGCCCGAGAGGGCGAGGGCCAGGGCGACCGCCGGGTTGAGCACCGCCCCAGAGAGGGGTCCCACGGCGTAGGCGGCGGCCGTCACCGTGGCGCCGATAGCCATGCCGTAGAAGGGATTTCCCGCGGTGCCCCGGGTCGTGGCCACGTTGAGGATCACCCACGCCAGAACGAAGGTGAACAGCACCTCGGCCAGCAGCGCGGGGCCTGCCCGGTAGCTCGCGACCGCGGGTTCAGGAAAGCCCGCCCGCAAAGCGTCGGCGACGAAGGCCGCGGCCGCGGCGCCGAGAAGCTGGGCCGCCAAATAGACCGGTACCTCGCGCCTCGAGCACCTGCCTCGCGCCCAGAAAGCCAGGGTGATCGCCGGGTTGTAATGGGCCGCAGAGAGGTGGCCGCCAGCGAAGATCACCCCCGCCAGCAGGAGGCCGACGGCGATCGGCGCCAGGCTCCCCGCGCCCTCTGGCGAAACGGTCAGCACGACGGTCAGGGCGAGAAAGAACGTCCCCACCAGCTCCGCAATAAATTTTGCTCGCACCGCTTTCTCGAGGCCTCCTTAAAACAGCCGTGGATCGTAGGAGCGACGGTAGCGAATCTCCCTTTAGATCTTGTGAAGATCCGATCTCGGGCCGATCCGCCCACCCCGTCTCGCGGCGCGCGGGATCGCCGAGCGACCTCAGCTCCGGCGCAGGATCGCCGACCGGCGGTGTCCGCCGTAGTCGCGCACGATCTCCTCCAGCTGGAGGTGCCGGCGCCGCTCGGCGGCCTCCTCGATCCAATCCCCCTGGTCGAAGCCGATCTCGAGCAGCATCAAAACGCCCGGCCGCAGGCGACGGGCGGCGTCCATCAAATCGCGCAGGAAGCCCCGCCCCTGACCGCGGGCAAAGAGCGCCAGGTGCGGCTCGAAGCTCACGACCTCGGGGGAAATCGGGCTGCCGCTGGCGCCGGTCGCCACATAGGGCGGATTGGAGACCAGGAGATCGAATTTCCCCAGGTCGAGCCCGGCGGTCAGGTCGCCGCGCGATAGGTAGACCCGCCGCGCGACGCCGTGGCGGGCCACGTTTTTCTTGGCGACCTCGAGGGCGCCGATGTCGATGTCCGTCGCGCACACCTGGGCGGTTTCGATCTCGCGCGCCAGGGTGATCGCCAAACAGCCCGAGCCGGTACCGATGTCGGCGATGCGGGGGCTTTCGGGCAGCTCGGCAGCCAGCGCCGCCTCCACCAGATGCTCGGTCTCCGGGCGGGGGATCAAGACCCGCGAATCGACCGCGAAATCCCGACCATAGAACTCCTTGCTGCCGAAGAGGTAGGCCACGGGCTCGCCGGCCAGGCGGCGTGTTAACAGCTGGCGGAAGCGAGCCGCCTCGGCGCTCGCCACGGGACTCTCGCCACGCGCCAAAAGCCGCGCCTCGTCGAGCCCGAGCACGTGGCCCAGGATCAGCCCCGCCTCGCGCCTCGCGGGCTTGAAGGGCGCGGCGGCAAGCCAGAAACGCCCTTCCTCGAGCAGGCCGTCAATGGTCAGGGGCTGCACGGCGACGACCTCTTCTGCGCGATTGGGAGCGCGCGGCGCGGGACCGCCGGCATGGCCGGTGGCGGTAACATCAAGGGAGTGGGATGAGCAGGCCTCGTGTCGTAGAACATCTCTGCCTTCTCAATCGAAAGATTCGCAGGCCGCAGTTTACCAGCCCGCGGCCCAGACCCGGCCGCCCGACTCCCGGGCCGTCGGCCCGTCCGTCAAGGAGGACGCGCCCGTGAAAAAACTCCAGGACCTCTTGAAGCTGCGCAGTCTCGACGGCGTTCTCGACCGATTCAGCAGCCGCGCGCTGCTCTTTCTGGTGGGCGGCCTCTTCGTGGCCGATCTGGTGCTGCTGGACCCGCTGCCGTGGGTCGATGAAATCCTGCTCGGCGGCCTGACGCTGCTGGTCGCCCGCTGGTCGAGCGGACGGGAGGAGCGCCGAGCCGAAGAGCAGCGGCGCCAGGAGTTTGAGGGCCAGGCCGGCGACAAGCCGCCGCCCAAGAACGTGACGCCGCCGGCGGCGACCTAAAGTCCGCAAGGCGCGAAGGTCCAGACATTGAGGCAGAAACCTTCGACGTTCGGCGCGCGTTCTCCCTTCTGAGCGGATCGGCCGCTCCGCCCCTCGCCTTCCCTTCCTCCTTTTCGAGGAGCCCTCCCATGCCTCAAATTCTCCGTTCTCTGGCCAGAACTCCCGGGCTCTGCGCGGCCCTCGTGCTCACCCTCGCGCTGGCCCTCGGCAGCATCGTCGCCGTCTTTACGCTGGTCGACGGCGTCCTCCTAAAGCCCCTGCCCTACCCCCACGCCGGACGCCTGGTGCAGATCGACCACGCGGCCCCCGGAATCGCCATGGAGCGCCTCGGCGTCTCGATCCCGCTGGTCGAGCTCTACGCCGAGAACAGCCGCAGCCTGGAGGCGGTGGCGGCCTATCGCGACCTCCGCGTCACCCTCGCGGGGGCCGGCGCGCCCTCGAGACTCGAGGCGGCGGAGCTTCAGGCGTCGATCTTCGAGGTGCTCGGGGTCCAGCCCGTTCTCGGACGCCCCTTCGAGGCGCGGGAGAGCCTGCCGGGGGTGGCGCCCGTGGTGGTGCTCGGCCACTCTCTCTGGCAGCGGCGCTTTGCCGGCAGCTCGGACGTTTTGGGCGAGAGTCTGCTGATCGACGGCGTAGCCCACGAGATCGTCGGCGTGCTGGCCCGGGGCACGGCCTTCCCCAAGCCCGACACCGAGCTTTGGCTGCCGCGGCCGGCCGCCGAAGAAGATCGCCAGCTGAGCTTTTTCAACGACTACGCCCTGGGCCTCTTGGCCGAGGGCGAGAGCCTCGAGTCGGCCCAGCGCGACTTCGAGCGCCTGACCGGCCAGCTGGCGGTGCACTTCCCCGGCGAGGGCGAAAACTTTCAGGCGATCGGCCTGAGTCCGACCCTGCGCAGCCGCCTCGAGCACGTAGTCGGCAGCGCCCGGCAGGTCCTGTGGGTGCTCCTGGCCGCCGTCGCGCTGATCGTCGGGATCGCCTCGGCCAACGCGGCCAACCTCTTCCTCGTGCGCCTCGAGGAGCGGGACCGCGAGATTTCCCTGCGCCAGGCCCTCGGCGCGCGGCGCTCCCAGCTGATCGGGCGCTTCCTGGCCGAGAGCCTGACCCTGAGCGCCCTCGCCGCCGTTCTCGGTCTCGGCCTGGCGGCGGCGGCCGTGCAGGCGGTGGTCGCGGTCGGGGGAGCCGAGGGGCTGCAGATTCCGCGCCTCGAAAACGCCGCCATCGGCGGCCGATCGGCGCTCTTCGGCGCCCTGATCGCCGTCGGGAGCGGGGCGCTTTTCGGCCTCGTGCCCGCCTGGAAGACCACCCGCTCCATGCGCCGTCTCGGCTCGGCCCGCGGCTCGACCGCCGACCGCTCGCGCCACCGGCTGCGCGCCGCGCTGGTCGTCTCGCAGCTCGCCCTCGGGCTGCTCCTGGCGGTCACCTGCAGCCTCGTGGTGCGCAGCCTGCACCATCTGCGGGCCGTCGACCCGGGCTTCGACGCCTCGGGCGCCCTGACTTTCCGCACCATGCTGCCGGAGGTCGAGTACCCGGACCCCGCGGCGCGCGCCGCCGTCGTGAGCGCGGCTCTAGAGCGCCTTCAGGCGATCCCCGGCACCCTGCACGCGGGGGCGGCAAGCTATCTCCCGCTCTCCGGAATCGGCGCCGGCGGCATGTACGTGGCCGAGGGGCACACGCCCTCGAGCGACGAGCCCGGCCCGGCCTCCCGGCACTGCTTCGCCAGCGCCGGCTACCTCGAGGCCATGGGCATCGAGGTGCTGGCGGGCCGCAGCTTCGTGCCGTCGGATCTCGACTCTGAAGAGCCGAGGGTGGTGATCAGCGCGGCCATGGCCCGCAGACTGTGGGGCGGCGAGAGCGAGGCCATCGGCCGCCGCCTGAGCCCTGCCGGAGCCGGCCTGTGGCATACGGTGATCGGCGTGGTGGAGGAGGTCTCGCTGTTCAGGCTCGACGAGCCGCCGCCGGAGTTCGTCTACCTGCCGCTGGTGGGCCCCGAGGGCGCCGCCTCCACCTTCGGCGGCGGAGTTTCCTTCGTGCTGCGCACCGCCCGGGAGCCCGGCTCGCTGACCGCCGAGGCGCGAGAGATTCTGACCGATCTCAACCCCCAGCTGGCGCTCAGCACCGTGAGGCCGCTCGAGCAGCTGGTGCGGGAGGCGCGGGGCACCTACAGCTTCGCCGGCGGCATGCTCAGCCTGGCCTCGCTGATGTCGCTGGCCATCGCCGCGGTAGGGCTCTACGGCACGATCTCCTTTTTGGTCAAGCGGCGGCGGCGCGAGATCGGTATCCGCATGGCCCTCGGCGCCCAGCGGTCGGCCGTTCACGGCTCGATTTTGGCGGAAGGCCTGCGCCTCGCGGCGGCCGGGGTGGTGCTCGGCTGGGTCCTCGCGGCCGCGTCCTCCAGGCTGCTTGCCTCCCTGCTCTTCGGCGTCGAGGCCCTCGATCCGGCGAGTTTCCTGGTGGCCCCGGCGGTGCTGCTGGCGGTGGCGGCCCTCGCCACCTCGCTGCCCGCCCTGCGCGCCAGTCGGCTGGAGCCCACCGAGGCCCTGCGCTCCGACTAGCCGGCTCGAGGGAGCCCCGCCCGGACGCACGAAGCGC
>JBCCLG010000016.1:0-19522 GCA_039027015.1 Acidobacteriota bacterium
CCTGCACCATCGCGGCGATGGTGCCGATGAAGGTCAGGAAGTTGAGGAAGGAGAGATCGTAGTTCTCCCACCCCGGGCCGACCCAAGCCAGGCCGCCTTCTTTAAGAAAGTAGTTATAGATGATGTTGTTGGCCGGCTTGGGTTGGCCCGGGGTGGGAGAACTACGATCTCTCCTTCCTCAACTTCCTGACCTTCATCGGCACCATCGCCGCGATGGTGCAGGTGGTCGAGATGATCCTCGACCGCTTCGTGCCCGTGCTTTACTCGGCGCTGGGCGTCTTCCTCCCCCTGATCGCAGTGAACTGCGCCATTTTGGGCGCCTCGCTGTTCATGGTCGAGCGCGACTATTCCCTCGGCGAGAGCGTCGTCTTCGGACTCGGGTCCGGAATCGGCTGGCTGCTCGCCGTGGTCGCCCTCGCGTCGATTCGCGAGCGCATGCGCTACAGCAATGTGCCCCCGGGTCTGCGCGGCCTCGGCATCACTTTCATCCTGACCGGACTGATCGGGATTGGCTTCATGGCCTTCTCGGGCATCCAGCTGTGATCCGGTAGGCGAAGAGCACCGCAGCGCAGGGAGAAAAATAGATGGATATGACCATTATCTTGGGCGTCTCGATGTTTACGGGCGTGATCCTCTCGCTCGTTCTCCTCTTGATGCTCGCTCGCAAATATCTCGTGTCCACCGGCGAGGTGACGATCACGATCAACGACGACCCGGGAAAGTCCCTCAAGGTCCCCTCCGGCGGCACCCTGCTGGGCACGCTCTCGGCTAACCAGATCTTCATTCCCTCGGCCTGCGGCGGCAAGGGAAGCTGCGGCGTCTGCACCGTCAACGTCGACGAGGGAGGCGGCGCCATGCTGCCGACCGAGAAAGGCTTCATCAACCGCGGCGCGGCGCGCGAAGGCTGCCGCCTTTCGTGCCAGGTCAAGGTCAAGGACGATATGAAGATCCGCGTTCCCGACGAGGTCTTCTCGGTCCGCCAGTGGAAGTGCAAGGTGCGCTCGAACGACAACGTGGCGACCTTCATCAAGGAGCTGGTTCTCGAGCTGCCCGAGGGTGAGGACGTGCCTTTCGAGGCCGGCGGCTACATTCAGATCGAATGCCCGCCGCACGAAATCAACTACTCGGACTTCGATATCGAGGAGCAGTACCGCGACGACTGGGATCAGTACAACGTGTGGCGCTACGTCTCCAAGGTCGACGAGACCGTCACCCGCGCGTATTCGATGGCCAACTACCCTGAAGAGTACGGCCTCATCATGCTCAACGTGCGCATCGCGTCGCCGCCGCCGCGCGCGCCCGAAGGCACCCCGCCGGGCAAGATGTCGTCCTATATCTTCAGCCTCAAGCCCGGTGACGAGGTCACCATCTCGGGTCCGTTCGGCGAGTTCTTCGCCAAAGAGACCAAGAACGAGATGGTCTTCATTGGCGGCGGCGCCGGCATGGCGCCCATGCGGTCCCACATCTTCGACCAGTTCCGTCGCCTGGCGACCGACCGCAAGGTCACCTACTGGTACGGCGCGCGCAGCCTGCGCGAGGCGTTCTACATCGAAGACTTCGACAAGATCGCGGCGGAGAACGAGAACTTCGAGTGGCATCTGGCGCTCTCCGAACCGCAGCCGGAAGACAATTGGGACGGCAAGGTCGGGTTCATCCACCAGGTGCTGCTCGACAGCTACCTCGGCGACCATCCGGCGCCGGAAGACGTGGAGTACTACATTTGCGGGCCACCGATGATGCTCGAGGCCTGCCGCGTGATGCTCGAAGATTTGGGCGTCGAGCCCGAGAACGTGCTCTACGACGACTTCGGCTAGCCATGCGCGCGGCGGGCACATCGCTCGGCAGTACGACGGGGACCCTGTTCCCTCGGCCGCCGGCTGCCCGCCCGCGGCCGGCTCGTCCGGCATCCCGCTCCGCGAAAGCCGCGGCGGCCGCGCTCCTGGCGTCCGCCTCCCTCCTGCTCTCCGCCTGCCAAAGCCCCTCCGCCGTTCGGGAGCTGCACAGCTTCCAGGACTCCACCTTCGGCACCTACTACGTGGTCAAGGTGATCCGTCAGGAGGGCGACGGCATCGACCTCGATACCGAGCAGACGCTGGCCCTCATCGAGCGCGAGCTGGCGGAGGTCGACCGCCTGATGTCGACCTATCGCGACGACTCCGAGATCGCCCGCTTCAACAGCTGGCTGGAAACGGCGCCTTTCCCGGCGTCTCCCGCGACCCTCCAGGTGATCCGCGAAGCGATCGCGCTCGGCGAGCTCTCGGGCGGCGCCCTCGATGTCACCGTCAATCCGCTGGTGGAGGCCTGGGGTTTCGGCCCCAAAGACGCGCTGCCGGAGCCGCCAGCGGCCGAAGTGCTCGAGGAGCTGCTGGCGCGGGTCGGAATCGAGCATCTCGAAGTCGACGACAGCGTCGGCGCCCTGCGCAAGAAGATGCCTCGCCTCACCTGCGATCTCTCGAGCCTGGCAAAGGGCTACGCCGTCGACCGGGTGCTCTTGACCCTGGTGGAATCCGGCCTGACCGACGTGCTCGTAGAAATCGGAGGGGAGGTCCGGACCGCCGGAGTGAACCTCGAGGGCCAGCCGTGGCGCCTCGGCATCGAGCGCCCGGCGGGTGCCCGCGGTGAGGTCCAGCGCGTCGTCGAACTCGGAAACGAGGCCCTCGCCACCTCCGGGGACTACCGCGACTACCGCGAGATCGACGGTCGCCGGATCTCGCATCTGATCGACCCGCGCTCCGGGCAGCCGGTCACCCATCAGCTTGCCTCGGTGAGCGTTCTGGACTCCAGCTGCATGCGTGCCGACGCCCTGGCGACGGCCCTGATGGTGCTCGGCGAAGACGAAGGCTTCGAGCTGGCGGAAAGAGAGGGAATTCCGGCCCTTTTCCTGGTCCGCGAAGGCACCGATTTCGTCGAGAGACCCTCTCCGGCCTTCGCCGCCCGCTTCTTCGAGGACGCGGACGCCGCACTGCAGAGCTCTGATTTAGCTTCCCTTTCACCCTGATCCGTCTGAGGCCACGAGTATGGAAGTCCTGCTTTTGACCCTCTCCGTCTTTCTCATCGCCGTGCTGATCATGTCGGTCGGCGTGATCTTCAAAAGACCCTGCCTGCGCGGCTCCTGCGGCGGCCCCGAGGTCGTCGGGAGCAGCGGCGAATCCCTGAGCTGCTCTACCTGCCCCAACCGCAAGAAGGGCCAGCGCCGCGACGGTGGCCTGGGCGGCGGTCTTCCGGTTATCGAATAGCGCCGCTGATTTATGCCACTTCGGCATGCCGAGCGCCACGTCGGCCACGAAAAAGCCGCCTCGAAAGAGGCGGCTTTTTCGTCTGCGTCCACCCGATCGGGCGGAGAGAGCGGCTGGAGTCGCCCGGTCTAGAGGCCCCCAAGGGCGGAGGCGGGCGAAAAAAAAGGCCAGATGTGGCAGGGCCACCCCATAACTCCGGGGTGGCCGTTTTGGATAGGCGAGTGTGGGTGGGAAGTGGGGTAGGCCATATGGAGAGGATGGTCAGAGACCATCTTTTAGGTAGGCCAATCAGGCTCAGGGCCTGGTGATCTCACGATCACTGCGACGTCCTACAGAAGCAATGGCCATGCCACAGTGCGGCAAGGCTAGATCTTCGCCCTCTAAGTGCCCATAAAGCCAATGGTTTCAACGCTTAGGGCATTGTAAAAGAAATGCATGGGGCGAGATCCGATCGTTTGCCCGTCGATTCCTCCTAAAACTAGGACATCCGGTGTGCCGAATTAGGAACACTTGTGCAAAAACGGCAGATAGGCGCGGAGTCGAGTCAGGGAAATATCTCTCCAGCCGGCGCGACTTCCAGAATGACCCTCGCGCGAGAGCCGAGTAGCCCGCTCAGAACGGCATTTCCTCGTCGGAAAGGCCAAAGTGGTGGCCGATCTCGTGGACGAGGGTGTCGCGGATTTCGCTCATCAGCTCGCGCCTGTCGCGGCACATGCGAACCAGCGGACCTCGGTAGAGGGTCACCTTGTCGGGCAGCTCGACCATACCAAGCTCCCTTTCTGTTTGCGGCACCCCCTGGTAGAGCCCCAGCAGCTCCTCTTCGGGATCAAAGCCCATGGCCGCCAAATCGTCGGGATCCGCCTCGTCCTCCACCACCACAACAATGTTGTCGAGCAGCTCCGCGAATTGCTCCGGCAGCAGATCGAGGGCGCGCTCGGTCAAGGCTTCGAACTCTTCCCGGGTCACTCGCATGGTGGCGGTCTCCGTCCGTCTCGGGCGTGGTGGGCTATCATAGCCGCCCCGCTAGACCGCCCTCGCGGCGTCGTTCCTCTCTCGCGAGTCGACCCGCCGCCGTCGCCACCGCCGCCGCTGCCAGGGGCCGCCATGTCCTCCAAGATCCTGATCATCGACGACGAACCTGGCGTGCTCGCCACCATCGCCGACGTGCTGCGCGACGAGGGGCATGAGGCCCTGGAGGCGTCGAGCGGCGAGGTGGGCCTCGAGCTTTTCGAGCAGCATCAGCCGGACGTTGTCTTTCTGGACATCTGGCTTCCGGATCGCGACGGGCTCGAGATTCTGCGGGCTCTCCTCGAGCAGGACCCGAGCGCCGCGGTCGTCATGATGTCCGGGCACGGCACGGTGACCACCGCGGTCAAGGCCATCAAGCTGGGCGCCTTCGACTACCTCGAAAAGCCGGTGTCCTACGGCCAGCTGACGGAGGCGGCCCGCGCCGCCCTCGAAGACCGCAAGCGGAGAGGCGGTCGCCGCCGGCCGGCGAGCGAGATCGCCGAGCGGCCCGAGCCGCTTTCCGAGCTCGAGCCTCCCCCCGAGCTGCCGATCGTGCGCCGCGGGCGCAAGCATCAGCGCACCATCCGTCGGTCGACCGTGATCTACGGGCTCGGCCTGCATTCTGGAACCCGCACCGGCATGGTGCTTCAGCCTCTACCCCCCGGTTCCGGCATCCATTTTCTGACCCTGCCGTCCGAGAAGGTCATGCCCGCCCATATTTCCGAGGTGGCGGATACCGACTACGCCACCACCCTGGTTCGCGACGGCGCGCAGGTCAAAACCGTGGAGCATCTGCTCTCGGCGCTCCACGCGTACGGCGTCACCAACCTGCTGATCAAGGTGCACGGCGAGATCCCCGTTCTCGACGGCTCGGCCCTCGAGTTCTGCAGGGCCCTCGAGGAGGCTGGGGTCGAGGGCCAGCGGGTGGCGCGACGCGAGCTGGTGATCGACCGCGAGTATCAGGTCGGATGCGGCGAGAAGAAGCTAACCCTCGAACCGCACGACGGCTTCCTGGTGTCCTACCAGCTGAGCTATCCCGCGCCGATCGGCGATCAATTCTTCGAGTTCGAGCTCGACTCCCCAGACGTCTATAAGTCCGAGATCGCGCCCGCCAGAACCTTCGGCTTCATGCGCGATCTCAAGATGATGAACGAGCTGGGCCTCGGCTCCGGCGGCCGGCTCGATAATTTCATCCTCGTGGGCGAAGACAACGTCATCAACACCGAGCTGCGTTTTGCCGACGAGTTCGTGCGCCACAAGATTCTCGACATCATCGGCGACCTCTACATGCTCGGCTTCCCGGTGCGCGGCAAAGTTACCGCTCGCTTTACGGGCCATCGCGACAACATCAACATCCTGCGCGCGATTCGCGACGGCGCCGCCGCGTAGGGCGTCCGGCGGCCACCGAGGCGCGGGCTCAGTAGTGCCAGGGGAAGCGCGAGAAGTCTCGGGGGCGCTTCTCCACGAAGTGGTCGCGACCTTCCTCGGCCTCCTCGGTCATGTAGGCAAGCCGGGTCGCCTCGCCGGCGAAAATCTGCTGTCCGGCGAGGCCGTCGTCACAGGCGTTGAAGCCGAATTTCAGCATGCGCATGGCGGTGGGGCTTTTGGAGTTGATCTCCGCGCCCCACGAGAGCGCCACCTCCTCCAGCTCGTCGTGGCGCACGGCGGCGTTGACCATGCCCATGTCGAAGGCTTCCTGGGCCGAATAGTTGAAGCCTAGAAAGAAGATCTCTCGAGCTCGCTTTTGGCCTACCTGCCGCGCCAGCAGCGCGGAGCCGTAGCCGCTGTCGAAGCTGGCGACGTCGGGATCGGTCTGCTTGAAGATCGCGTGCTCGGCGCTCGCGAGGGTGAGATCGCACACCACGTGAAGGCTGTGCCCGCCGCCCACCGCCCAGCCGGGCACCCCGCGATCACGATCTTGGGCATGAAGCGGATCAGCCGCTGGACTTCCAGAATGTGCAGCCGGCCAAGGCCGGCCTTGGCGGCGGCGCTCTCCGAGTCCTCGTCGCCGTCGTAGCGGTAGCCGTCGCGGCCGCGAATGCGCTGGTCGCCACCGCTGCAGAACGCCCAGCCGCGGTCTTTGGGGGAGGGGCCGTTGCCGGTGAGCAGCACGCAGCCCACGTCGACGGTGCGGCGGGCGTGGTCGAGGGCAGAGAAAAGCTCGTCCACGGTGCGCGGCCTGAAGGCGTTGCGCACCTCGGGCCGGTCGAAAGCGATGCGCACGGTCCCCTGGTCCTTGGCGCGGTGGTAGGTGATGTCGGTGAAGTCGAAGCCCTCGACGGGCTGCCAGCGTTCGGCGTCGAAGATCTCAGAAACCATCGGGAACTCCGCTCGTGTGCGACCGGCTCTCGGTCATTCGTGGATCATGGGGCTTCTCTCGGGAGCGTTTGG
The DNA here is from genome assembly GCA_039027015.1 of Acidobacteriota bacterium. GTDB lineage: Bacteria > Acidobacteriota > Thermoanaerobaculia > Multivoradales > J023 > JAUIJL01. The sequence continues at coordinate 6,636 of JBCCLG010000016.1, forward strand.
AGCGCCCGGCGGGAGGGGAGGTTAGCACCGGCGGCGCCGGCGCGGCGGTTTGGGGGCACCGCCGGAGCGGGCGAAGGCAGGAGGCGGCGGCTTCCGCTCCGGCTCTTTCCTGCGCGCGGAGAATCAGGCCGACTAGCGGCGTTCCGAGACCGGCAACTCCTGCCAGGGAACGAGCGTTCCTTCGGCCTTGGTCGCGGCGGCGGCCGGCGGCGCCGCAACGACCACCCCGGCGTCCGTCACGGCCTCGAGGTTCGGCGGCCGGCGCGAGTTCGTGGCGGGCTCGAGGCTGGCGGAGCGCTCCGTCGAGCCGTCGGCGTTCATCTGCAGCACCCGCCAGGCGGACGGCACGGTCTGGCGAAACATCAGAACCGGGCTCGCCAGGGACTCAAACGTGTAGGCCGGGGAAACCGAGCCTTTACCGCCCATGCTTTGGGCCTCGCCCCACTCCGAGCCGCTCCAGCGGCGCTGCCAGATCCGGTAGTGCCCCTGGCGGTAGCCGCTCCACGCGACCAGGGCTCCACCCTCGACGGCGGTGACCGTCGGCGTGACGTCGGGCACCGCGTTGGCCGAGAGCGGCCGCGGCTCGGTCCACTGCGCCGAGATTCCTGCGGGCAGCAGGCTCCACAAAATTTCGTCGTCCTCTCCGTCGAACGCCGACCACACGGCGAGCAGGCTGCCGTCGTCCAGGCGCTCGGCATCCAGCGCGAGCTGGGAGCCCGGGCCACCGCCGGGGGAGAGGATCTCGGCCTCCGTCCAGCCGGCGCCCGTCCAGCGGGATGACCGCACCGCCGTGCCCTCGAAAGACTCGCCTTCGATCCACAGCGCGGCGACGGGCTCTGCCCGCTCGTCCGCCAGCACGGTGGGCCGCAGCAAAACCGGGCTCGCGGCGGTGGGCGAGGGCAGCTGTTCGAGGGTGCCGTCGGCCGTGCCGCGCAGAATCACCAGCCGCGGCGCGGCGGCGGCGCCGTCGCTGGTGGTGGCGGTGAGCAGCCAGCTCTCGCCGTGGGCGCTCAGCCGCTCGGCCCTGGCGGCCGCCGAGAGCGGCAGCCGGAGGCTGTCGGCAGCGAAACTCGAACCCTGGGAGGCGCGCGCCGTGATCAGCCGCCAACCCTCGGCGTCCTTCTCGACCCGCAGGGCCGAGGATTCCCCGTGGGCCCTCAGCAGACCGGCCTCCTCGGCGGACGCCGTCGCAGGGCCCGCCCAAAGAAGAGCGGCGCAGCCCGCGGCGAGGCTGAGAAGGCGAAGCGGTGGCGACGTTCTCCCGGCTCGAGACGGGCGGGAAAGGGCGCAGGCGCCTCGGAGATCGGTTTTGAGAAGAGAGGTCATCGCGTTTTCCATGGTCGGTTGCGGCTCGTGTCGCTGCGTTCTGTGCGCGTTTCGGGAGGCCCGGGCCCGCGGAGCCTGGCCTGCGGGGTCCTCACGGCATCCTACGAAGGGGGTCGCTAGGGTGTCAACGCATATTCTGCCGTCTAGACGGTCTCGCGACTCGGGCTATTATTGCCGCCATGAAGGCCGCGATCATCGCCGTGGGAAGTGAGCTGCTCAGCACCGAGCGCCTGGATACCAACAGTCTGCGCCTCGCCGCCGTACTCGAACGCTACGGGGTGAGCCTGATCGGCAAGTCGGTGGTGGCGGACGATGAGCCTCGGCTGGCCGCGGAGATCGATAGCCGGCTCGCGGAGGCCGAGCTGGTGGTGGTGACCGGCGGCCTCGGACCCACCGAGGACGATCGCACTCGAGCCGCCGCCGCCCAGGCCCTCGGCCGGGGCATGCGGGAAGATCCCGAGCTGGTGGAGTGGATCCGCGAGCGCTTCCGCAGCTTCGGACGCGAGATGCCCGACGTCAACCGCCGCCAGGCCCAGGTGATCGACGGCGCCGAGGTGCTCGAGAATCGCTGGGGTACCGCTCCCGCCCTGCGCCTGGAGCGCTCGGGCCATCACCTCTTTCTCCTGCCCGGCGTGCCTCGGGAGGTCGACGGCCTGATGCGCAGGGAGCTCGAGCCTTGGCTCCAAGAGCGTCTGGGCGACGCCTCCCTCGAGCGCCGCACGGTCAAGGTCGCCGGCCTCGGCGAGTCCGACGTCGAAGAGCGTCTGGAGCCCGTGTACCGCGAGTTTGGCCGCGACGCCGTGGCCGTGCTGGCGTCGCCCGGGGAAGTCCGGGTGGTCGCCTCGGCGCGCGGCAGCGCGGCCGAGCGCGAGGCTCTCCTCGCGCCGCTGCTGGCCGCGGTCCGCCGTTGCGTGGGCCGCGCCGCGTTCACCGACCGCGCCGATGAGACCCTCGAGGAAGCCGTCGGTGCGCTGCTCGCGGCGCGGGGCCTTAAGCTCTCGACCGCAGAATCCTGCACCGGCGGCTGGATCAGCCAGCGCCTCACCGGCGTTCCGGGCTCGAGCGCCTGGTTTGAGGGCGGCGCGGTGACCTACTCCAACGCCCTCAAGAGCACGCTCCTGGGGGTTCCCGAGGAGCTGATCGACGCCCACGGCGCGGTCAGTGAGGAGGTCGCCCGCTCGATGGCGGCAGGGGCCCGCGAGCGCTTCGGCACGGACCTCGCCGTGGCGGTCACGGGCATCGCGGGCCCGGGGGGCGGCAGCCCCGAGAAGCCGGTGGGTCTGGTGCACCTGGCGGTCGCGGGCCCGGCCCGGGACTCGATTCATCACCGCCGCGTGCAGCTGCCGGGTGACCGGGAGCGCGTGCGGCGATTGACCTGCCAGATCGCCCTCGAGATGATCCGGCGACGACTTTTGGAGGCGGCGGCGTGAAAAAGCTGGCGGTGCTCGGTGCGGGTTCGTGGGGTACGGCGCTGGCCGTTCACGTGGCCGCCGGAGGAGAGGGAAGAGACGACGATTTCGAGGCGGTGCTTTGGGCGCGGCGGAAAGACTTCGCCCGTACCCTGGAGGAGGAGCGCAGCAACGCCCGCTACCTCGATGGGGTCCACCTGCCGGAAAACCTGCGCGTGACCTCGCGCCTCGAGGACGCCGTCGATGCCGACGTGGTGCTGGTGGTGGTGCCCTCCCACGGCTTCCGGCAGGTGCTGCGCGACTTCCTGCGCCTGCTGCCGGCTGGCGGAGCCCCCAAAACCGTGGTCTCGGCAACCAAGGGCATCGAGACCGACACCCTGGCGCGCATGAGCCAGGTGACCTTCGAGGAGGCTCTGGCGGCCGAGCGCGAGGTGCACTTCGCGGTGCTCGCCGGCCCGAGCTTCGCCGCCGAGCTGGCGCGCGATGTGCCGACCGCCGCGGTGGTTGCCTCGGAGGAGAGCGAGGTAGCGACGCGCCTTCGCCAGCAGCTTTCGACCAAGTATTTCCGCCTTTACTCGACGACCGACGTGGTGGGCGTCGAGATCGGCGGCACGAGCAAAAACGTGATCGCCATCGCCGCCGGCGTGGTCTCGGGTCTAGGCCTCGGGCACAACACCATGGCCGCGCTGCTCACCCGCGGCCTGCACGAGATCACCCGGCTGGGCGACGTGTGCGGCGGCCAGTCGCGCACCATGGCCGGCCTCGCCGGCCTCGGCGACCTGGTTCTCACCTGCACCGGTGGGCTGTCGCGCAACCGCCGCCTGGGCGAGCAGCTGGCCCGCGGCTGGACCCTCGAGAAGGCGTCGGCCTCCACCCCGATGGTGGCCGAGGGGGTGCGCAACTCCCTGGCCGTGCAGCGCATCGCCCAGCGCAAGGGCGTGGAGATGCCGATCACCGATCAGATGGTCGAGGTCCTGCACCACGGCAAAGATCCGCGTCGGTCGGTGGAGGACCTCATGACCCGCGAGCTGAGGCCCGAAGCGGAGCTTTGAAGAGCCTGAAGCGGAGCTCTTCAGGAAAGGCGATGCTCAGCGGAAGGGCCGCAGCAGCTCGGCGGCGCGTTCCGCCTGGTCGACCGGGGTATAGAAGTGGGTCGCCACCCGCAGGTGGCCGGCGCGCTTTGACGCCCTGACGCTCCTGGCCTCGAGGGCCTCGAAGGCGGCGTCGGGGTCGCGCACGGGCACGGAGAGGATGCAGGTCTCGGGCCTTTCAAGGTCCAGACGGTCGGCGATGGCCACGGCCCCGGCGTGCCCCATGCGGAACCGAGTCTCGTCGCCGAGCGCGGTCATCACTTCGAGGGACGGCCGGGCGCCGACCCACGCGTGCCAGGCCAGGGAGAGGTCGAAGCGCGCGGCGCCCTCGGCCAGGTGCAGCGGCGAGCCGTAGAAGCGGGCGTAGGGTAAGTCGGCGCTGCGCCACCCGGCGGCGGCGGGCCAGGCCGCCGTCTCGCAGCTTTTCCGGATCCATAAAAAGCCCACGCCGCGCGGACAGCACAGCCATTTATAGCCGCCGCAGGCGAGAAAGTCGGCGCCGAGGGCCTCGACGTCGACGGGCAGCGTGCCCACCGCCTGGGTGGCGTCGAGGTAGAGAAGCGCTCCCGCCGCGCGGGCTGCCGAGGCGATATCCGGCGTCTTGGCGAGGCGGCCGTCGGAGGACTGCACCAGGCTGACCGCGACCAGTCGAGTTCGGGGCGACACGGCGTCCGCCAGCTCGTCGAGGGGGGCCTCTCGCACGGAGAGCAGCCCGCGCTCCGCCGCTGCCAGAAAAGGGTAGCTCAGCGAGGTGAAGTCGCCCTCGGCGATCAGCACTTCGCCGCCCTGGGGGACCGCCGTGGCCACGATGCCGCTGGCCATCGACACCGCGGGAACGAGCGCCACGTCGATCGCCCGGGCGCCGATCAGGTCGGCGAAGAGGCGCCGGCACGCGTCGCCCTCGCGGTCCCAGTCGTCCACCCACCGGCCGGTCCCGCCGCGCCATTGCTCGCGGGCTCGGTCGAGTGCGTCGAGGGTCGGTCGGGGCGGTAGGCCGTAAGTCGCCGAGTCGAGATAGACGCTTCCCGGCGCGGGCTCGAAGAGGGAGCACAGTCGCTCGATCTCGGCCGGCGATGGCGCTTTGTCCGCGGGCTGCGGCGTGGCCTCAAGAGCGGTTTCGATCATGGTCGTGGAACCTCCGGACGTAGGGCCCTCATCCTATCCGCCGAAGGGTTATCATCCGCCGATCCTGCCGCCCGAATCCCTCACTCCTGGCCCGCCGGCCGCCGGAGACCCGATGCCCCAGCACCAGACGTCCCGCCACGATCGGTCCGACCACGAAAAGCTTCTGATTCTCGACTTCGGCTCCCAATTCACTCAGCTCATCGCCCGGCGCGTGCGCGAGAATCGGGTCTACAGCGAGATCCAGCCCTGCACCTGGTCCCTCGACCGCATCCGCGCCTTTGAGCCCAAGGCCATCGTGCTCTCGGGCGGGCCCCAGAGCGTCTACGGCGACGAGTCGCCCAGCGTCGATCCCGGCGTTTTCGACCTCGGCGTGCCGGTTCTCGGGATCTGCTACGGCATGCAGCTGATGGCCAAGCTCCTCGGCGGCAGCGTGCAGCCGGCCGACGAGCGCGAGTACGGCCGCGCGGAGATCGACGTGGAGCAGCCGGCGTCGATCTTCGCCGGGCTCGAGGGTCGGGAAACCGTGTGGATGAGCCACGGCGACAGCATCACCCGCGCGCCCGAGGGCTTTCGAGTCACCGCGCGCACCGAGAATGCGCCGGTGGTGGGCATGGAGTGCGGGGAGCGCGGCCTCTTCGGCATTCAATTCCACCCCGAGGTTTCCCACACCGTCTCGGGCGGCGCCATGCTGCGCAACTTCCTCTTCGAGGTGTGCGGCTTCAGGGGAGACTGGTCGATGTCCTCCTTTCTCGACGACGCGATCGAGGAGATCCGCAGCCGGGTGGGCAGCGAGCGCCGGGTGATCGTCGCCCTCTCGGGCGGCGTCGACTCCTCGGTGATGGCTACCCTGGTCGATCGCGCCGTCGGCAAGCAGTCGACCGCGATCTTTGTCGATAACGGTCTTCTGCGTCAGGGCGAGGTCCGGCAGGTGGAGGCCAGCCTCAAGGAGGGGCTCGGGCTCGAGGTGCGCACCCTCGACGCCCGCCAGCGCTTCCTCGGCGAGCTCGCTGGCGTCACCGACCCTGAGCGCAAGCGCAAGATCATCGGCCGCGTGTTCATCGAGGTCTTCGAGCAGGCGGCGGCCGAAGAAGAGCACGTCGCCTTCTTAGCCCAGGGCACCCTCTATCCGGACGTCATCGAGTCGGTGGCGGTCAAGGGGCCGTCCTCGGTGATCAAATCCCACCACAACGTCGGCGGTTTGCCCGAACGCCTGGGCTTCGACCTCATCGAGCCGCTGCGCTTCCTGTTCAAGGACGAGGTGCGGCAGCTGGGTCGCGAGCTCGGTATTCCGGAGACGCTGATCGCCCGGCATCCCTTCCCCGGGCCCGGGCTGGCGGTGCGCGTTCTGGGCGAGGTCAGCGCCGAACGCGTCGCCATCCTGCAGCAGGCGGACGCCATCTACATCGACGAGCTGCGCGCCGCCGGCTATTACGAGCGCGTCGACCAGGCCGGCGCCGTGCTCCTGCCGGTGCGCAGCGTCGGCGTGATGGGCGATGAGCGCACCTACGAGAGCGTCGTCGCCCTGCGCTCGGTGAACACCGACGACTTTATGACCGCGGACTGGAGCCGCCTGCCCCACGACCTCATGGCCCGCGTTTCGAGCCGGATCGTCAACGAGGTGAGCGGCGTCAACCGAGTGGTTTATGACGTCACCAGCAAGCCCCCGGGCACCATCGAGTGGGAGTGAAAAAGCGCCGTCCAGCCGAGCTTTGAGGCGGCTCGGGGAGAGGCGGCGCTGTGCTATTGTCGTCAAGAGATATTGCTATCAGCGCGAGCCCGGAAGCGTGCGTCATAGAGGCCCTGCTCCCTCCCCCTGCGAGCCGCGGCCTCCAAGGAGAACCCCATGTCCATCACCCTGCGGAAGAACCCTGGCCTTCCTATGTCCGGGCTCCGCCGAGGCTTCGCCGTTGCCCTGAGCGCCGCGGCGGCCCTGGCCTTGGTGGCGGCTGCGCCGACTTTGGCGGGCGGCCACCCCGATCCGGGCGCCCAGCCTCTCACGGCGACGAACTCCAATCAGCTGATGGGCCTCATGGGTCCCGATCGCGGCTTTTTCAGCGGCGATTACGTGACCAACGCTCTCGACCCCCGGGGCCTCCAGACGCGGCTCGGCGCCGGCGCCACCTACGACTACTTTTTCGAGGTGCCGCCCGCCGCCTCCTCGAGCACCCTGACGATCGAAATCTTCGACGCGGATACGGGCGCGGGATCGGTCGGCGGCACGGAAGCGCACGATCAGGACAACAACGACGGCTCGTGGGACATGGTCACGCGCTATGAGCTTTTTGACCCCGACGATACCCTGGTGGCCTCGCTCACGCTGCAGGCGCGGGACTGCGATCCCGTCACGGTGGGTCTGCAGACCGCGTGCGACAACGCGTGGACCGCTTTCCCGGGGTTCTCGATCGCCAGCCCGGTAGCGCCGGGCCACTGGCGTCTCGAGGTCTCCTCGCCGAATGGCGCCTCCACCACCGCCGCCGGCAACGAAGACGACAACAACACCTACGGCGTGCGCGCGTCTTCGGCGGGCGGTTCAGAGATCAACGTCTACGCCCGAACCTATGTGGGTCTCGGCGAGGTCTTCGATCCCCAGGTGCCCTCAAATCCAGGCTTTGGACGCACCCACGACCTCTACCCTTTGCTCGCCCGCGGCTGCCGCTGCAGCTTCAACAACTTCGACAGCGACGGTGACGGCGACGAGACCCTCGCCATCTCCACGCGGCCCGCCGGCGTGCCCGGCGCCATCACCCCGACGCCGACCACCTTCGATCTCTCGACCGGCAATAGCTGGTTCCCGCCGGCGAGCACCACGCCGGTCTTCCTCGATGGCTTTACCTCGTCTGTTGCGGCCGAGGAGTACGGCCTCTGGCAGGTCGAGTGGTTCACCGGCGAGTTCAACTTCATCGTCTTCTTTATGGGTCACGACGATCCGGGACCCACCGTCGAGGACTCGGGCGTCGACCCCGAGCCCAACGAGCAGCCCGAAGATCGCTCCATGCGTCTCTACCTGCCGGCCTCGGGCAGCACCTTCTTTGAGGGCAACGAGAGCGTGGTGGCTCCCACCAAGCCGAGAGTCGGCCATTCGTGGGAGCTGGTCGCCGGCGAGCCCGGTTTGGCGATCGGCGTAACCTCGCGCCTCGAGGTCACGATCCAGCTCGACAACCCGACGGCTTTCCCCATTCAATTCGACGCCCTGACCTCGGGCAGCAACGTGGTCAGCGCCACCGTGCCCACCAACGGCGGGCAGACCGCCTACGTGGCGGGCTCCGCGACGATCATCGGCGGAAGCTCCACGGCCACCTCCGAAGTGGGGGGTGGCCCGTGGGATCTGACCTTCGCCCCCGGCGTGATCGCCGCCGGCGCCAGCGCGACGCTCACCTACCGCATCGACGTCACCCCGAGCGCCGTCAGCGCCCTGGGGCTCGACCTCACCGGCGACGACACCGTCGGATCCTTCCTCGACGAGACCTGCGCCGACCCCGCGGGCGGCGCGTCCGCGTGCTCGGCGTCGGCCCAGACCGGCGCGACCTACGCCTTTGGTCCCCTCTGCGAGCTGAGTGCGCCGGTGACCGGCTCGATCGGCGTCTCCAAGGTCGTGAGCTCCGGGCCGGTCGACAATAACGACGGCACCTTCACCGTAGGCTTCAATTTCCTGGTCGAGAACTTCGGCATCGACGATCTGACCAACGTGCAGGTGGAGGACGATCTCTCGGCTGCCTTCCCCGCCCCGGCCGCGATCACGGCGGTAGGCCCGGTCACCGCCGGCGGTACCCTGACCGCCAACGGGTCGTACAACGGCATTGGCGATATCAACCTTCTCGACGCTTCCTCGAGCACCCTGGCGGTCGGCGCCGCGGCCACGATCTCGGTGGCCGTGACCTTCGACCCCAACGGCCTACCCGGCCCGTTCTTCAACCAGGCCATCGCCAGCGGCGACACCCCCACGGGTACGGTCTCGGATCCGTCGGACGACGGCACCGATCCCGACCCGAACGGCAACGGCAACCCGTCGGAGGCCGGCGAAAACGATCCAACCCCGGTGGGCGTGCCCGAGAGCCCGGCGATCTCGATCGTCAAGACCGCCGGCGCCGTGACCGACGCGCCAACCGCCGGGCAGTTCGACGTCACCTTCTCCCTCCAGGTGACCAATACGGGCAACGTCGACCTGAGCCAGCTTCAGGTGACCGACGATCTCGGAGCGACCTTCCCGGCCCCCAGCTCCGCGGTTTCGGCCAGCGCTTCCTGCGTCGCCGGCAGCTGCGGAACGATCGCGGTCGACTACACCGGCCCGGCGGACACCACCCTGCTCGACGCCGCGGCCAGCGGCCTGGCCCAGGGACTCTCGGCCACCCTCGAGCTGGTGGTGCGCTTCGACTCCGGCGGCGCCTCGGGGCCATTTACCAACACGGCGACGGCCACGGGCCTCAGCCCGCAAGCCGCCAGCGTTCAGGACGTCGACAGCACCGCGGTTTCGATCACCGAGTCGCCCGCCATCACCCTGGTCAAGACGGCCGGGGCGGTGATCGACAGCGGCCTAGGGCTCTTCGACGTGGTCTTCACCCTCGAGGTCACCAACGGCGGCAACGTGCTGCTCGACAGTCTGCAGGTGGTCGACGACCTCGGGGCGACTTTCCCCGCCGGGGTCAACCTGGTTTCCGCCAGCGCCTCCTGCGTCGCCGGCTCGTGCGGCACGATCGCGGTCGACTTCACCGGCCCTGCGGACACCACCCTGCTCGACGCGGCCTCGAGCAGCCTGGCGCCCGGCGACTCGATCACCCTCGAGCTGTCGGTTTCCTTCGAGCCCGGCAGCGAGCCCGGGCCCTTCACCAACTCGGCGACGGCCAGCGGCACCAGCCCGCAGGACGTCGACGTCAGCGACGCCGACTCGGTGGAGATCACCCTGCCGCCGCCGGCCGGTGAGCCGGTGATCGGCGTCGCCAAGGAAGTCGTGGGTCCGGTGGTCGACAACGGCAACTCGACCTTCACGGTGACCTTCCGCATCACGGTCGAGAATCTCGGCGCCCTCGACCTGACCGACGTCCAGGTGACCGACGACCTCGGCATCACCTTCCCGGCACCGGCCGCGGTGATCCTGGTCGGCGATCCCGTGACCTCGATCACCACCGGTCCCGGCGCGCTCATGGCGAATATGAACTACGACGGCCTGGTGGACGTCGGCCTGCTCGATCCGGCCGCCAGCTCCCTCGACGTCGGCGCCGGGGGTGAGATCGTTTTCGACGTCACCTTCGATCCGGCGGGCGAGACGAGTTTCCTCAACTCCGCGCTCGCCGAGGCCGACTCGAGCGGCGGCATGACCAGCGATATCTCCGACAACGGCGACGAAACCGACAGCGACAACGACGGCGATCCGACGGAGGACGGGGAGAACGATCCCACTCCGATCCTCGTCGGCGTGTCGCCCGTAGAGATCCCGACGCTCGACGCGTGGGGCTTCGGACTGCTCGCAGGCCTCCTGGCCCTGGGCGGCGCCCTGACCCTGCGGCGCCGCTCGCTCTGATCGGGTCGCGAGGCCGCTGAGCCCAGGCTCCCCGGAGAGACCTCCTGCCCCCGCCCGAGTCGGGGGCGGGAGTCCGCCGTCGGGCGCCGCCGAGGATAGGGCGGGCAATCGCGGCTAGGAGGCCTCGGGGGCGGCTCCGAGATCCATCAGCCGTCGCTCGAGAAACCGACGCTCGGGCTCGGTGCACGGGCAGTTCATCGCTCGCCGCAGAGCGCTTTGGGCGGCCGCGGTTTCCCCGAGGCGGACTAAGAAGTCGGCCCGGGTAGCGTGGAAGAGGTAGTAGCCGGTGAGAGAAGGTTCCTGCGCCAGAGCACCCAGGGCCTCCACGGCGGACAGCAGTCCCTCGACCCGCGAGAGCGCCACGGTCCTGTTGAGCTCCACAATCGGCGACGGCGCCACGCGGCGGAGCTCGTCATAGAGGTCGAGAATCGCCGGCCAGTCGGTTTGATCGAAGCTCTCGGCCGCGGCGTGATGGGAGGCGATTCCCGCCTCGAGGTGAAATGCCGTCACGCGCTCGCCCGAGGCCGCGCGCTCCAGGTGATGGAAGGCGCGCTGGATCGCTCGAGAGTTCCACCGGTGCCGCTCCTGCCGCTCGAGGGGCACCAGCTCGCCGGCCCCGTCGATCCGAGCTTCGAGGCGCGAGGCCTGAAAGAGCATCAGGGCCAGGAGTGCGTGCCCTGCTGGCGTCTCGAGACCGGCGACTCCGGTGATGTGGTCGGTCAATCGGAGCGCCTCCACGCAGAGATCTGTGCGCACCAGGTCTTCACCCTGGTGGGCGACATAGCCCTCATTGAACATCAGGTAGAGGGCCTCGAGAACCGCGTCGAGCCGAGCGGGCAGCTCCTCGGGAGGCGGCATCTCGATCTCCAGTTCGCTCTGGCGCAGCTTCTTTTGAGCGCGCACCAGCCGCTGGGCGATCGTGGCTTTAGGAGTGAAGAAGGCGCGGGCGATCTCGTCGACGCCGAAGCCCGCGGCCAGCCTCAAGGTCAGAGCCACCCGGGCATCGCGAGAGAGATCCGGGTGGCAGCACAGGAAAACCAGGCGCAGCTGATCGTCGGTGATCTCCCGGGCCATGCCGCTCTCCTCTGGAGGGGTATAGGCATCGAGCCGCCTCCTAATCTCGACTTCCTTGCTTCCGAAATTGGAGTCGCGCCGCACCCGGTCCATGGCCAGGTTACGGGCGACCCGGTAGAGCCAGGCCGCCGGCTTGGCCGGAACGCCCTGGAAAGGCCAGAGCTTCAAGGCGCGAATCATCGCCTCCTGGACCACCTCCTCAGCGAGCTGCAGGTTGCGGCTGCCCAAGGACGCGGCCAGATTGGCGACGAGTCGCCCGGCCTCGTGCCTGAACAGATGCTCGACGAGGCCCGGGACCTCGAGATCCGGTCGTTCGGATCTCAAGGCCTCGGGTCGAGCCTCGCTCAAGACTCGGGGCCCGCCTCGATGCGCCGGATCTCGATCGGGCCAAAGTCGAGGTGCGGGCAGCTCTCCGAGAGGCTCACCGCCTCATCCATCGATTCCGCGCGGAGGATGAAATAGCCGCCCACGATCTCCTTGGTTTCCGAGTAGGGCCCGTCGAGCACCCGCAGAGCGCCGTCGCCTCGGCGGAGCAGCCGCCCTTCATCGTCCACCAGCTTCTCGCCGCCGACCATCTGTCCAGTCGCCGCGAGCTTCTCCCGCCACTCCACGTACCGGCCCACGATGCGCTGCATGTCTTCCGGCGATACGTCGGCGAATTGTTCGGGGTTGTCGCGCAGCACGAGCATGAAGTCAGCCATGTCTTTCTCCTGAATTGAGGGTTTTGAGAGGGGTTCTGCTGGATTGACGATCGGGGCTCGTGGGGATCGACAGGTCGGGCTGAAAAAAGTTCGAGATTCTGATTCCGCGTGGGTTCGCGGCTGCTTTGTCACGGCACACAAAAAGGCCGAGAGCGTCGCTCTCGGCCTTTTGGGGGCTGAATCGCCGTTGGCGTTCAGGCTTCTGCGGTCTGGCCGGTGCCCTCGGGCTTCTTCAGGCCGCCAGGCTCGTTACCATCATCTTCCTGCTTATCTCTTCGATTCCCTGGACCCGAGTCCAGCGAGTTGTGTCCAGAGCTCGGATCGTTTTCTTCGTGGGCAAATCTTGGGCCGAAGCCTCTCCAAATAGCGGACATAATCGATACCTCCGAGTTGTGGCGCGGGATTCGCGCCGGGGGCCGTACATTGGCTTATGGCTGGAGGACCAGATTTATTTCAAAGAATTCGAAGATTTCCTATTGCGGAGAGATTGTCACGCTATAGCTGCCGATGTCTTGCCAAGAGTCATCATCCCTCCGCTGCAGAAAGATCTCTAAACGTCTATCTGAAAAGTCTGCTAGCACGATCTCGACCACGGCGAAAGTGCCCCCCAGAGTGGATCTAAGGGTGACAGGTTCGAATTCTTGAG
>JBCCLG010000017.1:0-19445 GCA_039027015.1 Acidobacteriota bacterium
AGCGCACCCCCGGCTCGTCTTCCACCACCAGCACGGTCTCGGTGCCCTCGGGCAGCTGCGGGTGGACCTCGGCGCCGTCGTCGGTTTCCGGCGTCTCGGGCACCCGCGGGAAGTAGACGCTGAAGGTGGTGCCCTCGCCGAGCTCGCTCTCCACGTCGATAGCGCCGTCCCACTCCTTGACGATGGTGTAGACGGTGGCCAGCCCGAGGCCCGTGCCCTTGCCTTTCTCTTTGGTGGTGAAGAAGGGCTCGAAGACCTGCTCGAGGGTGGCCGGCGCCATGCCGGAGCCGGTGTCTCCCACCTGCAGCCGCAGATAGCTGCCGGCGGCGATCATCGGACCCGCCGGGCGGCTCTCCTCGACCTCGAGGCGCTCGGTGCCGAGGCGCAGGGTGCCGCCCCTGGGCATGGCGTCGCCGGCGTTGATCGCCAGGTTGAGGATCACCTGCTCCACCTGGCTGGGGTCTGCCCGAACCTGCCCGGCGCCGGCGCCGAGCCGGAAGTCGAAGGCGATATCGGCCCGGATCAGGCGGCGCAGCAGCTTCTCCATACCGCGGATGGCGGCGTCGAGCTCCATCTCCTGGGGCACCACCGCCTGTTTGCGGCCGAAGGCGAGCAGACGCTGGGTCATGAGAGACGCTCGGCCCGAGGCCTGCAGGATCTCCTCGACCAGATTCTTCAGCTTGCCCTCCTCCATTTGCAGGGAGAGCAGCTGGGCGTAGCCCTTGATGACCGTCAGAAGGTTGTTGAAGTCGTGGGCGATGCCGCCCGCCAGTCGGCCCACGGCCTCCATTTTCTGCGACTGCCGGACCTCCTCCTCAAAGCGGCGGGCCTCGGTGACGTCGCGCACGGCGGCCACCCGCAGGGTCTGGCCGCCTCGGCGCGAGAGGATCTTGCCGCGCACCTCCACCAGCAGGCGCGAGCCGTCGCCGCGCAGGGCCAGGTGCTCGAAGGGCTGGTCATGGCCCTCCTGCAGGCGGGCGGACACCAGCCGGCGGTCCTCTTCGGCCACGAATTCGATCACGTCGCGCCCCACCATCTGCTGGCGGTCGAGGCCGATCATGCGGGCGAACTGCAGGTTGCAGTCGACGATCTGGGTTTCGGCGCACACCACGATGCCCTCGAAGGAGGCGTCCGAGAGCCTTTTGAAGCGCTCTTCGCTCTCGCGCAGGGCCGACTCGGCCCGCACGCGATCGGTGACGTCCTGGTAGATGGCAAAAACGCCGATCAGCTCGTCGCCGCGCATCAGCGGCACGCCGTAGAGCTCAACGTCGAGCTCGGTGCCGTCGCGCCGCTGGCGGCGGGTGGTGACGTGCACGCTCCGGCCCTCGGACACCGCCTGGGTGTACCCGGAGGCCTCGGAGCGCTTGGGATTGGTGGAGATCAAAACGTCGAGGGTGCTGCCGACGATCTCGTGGCTGCGGAAGTCGAAGAGCTGCTCGAAGGCCGGGTTGATCAGCTGCACGCGATGGGCCGGGTCGAGCACCACGATGGCCAGCGGGCTGTGCTCGATCAGCGAATCGAGGTAGACCGAGCGCTCCACCGTCTCCTCGGCGGCCCGGCTGCGCTCCAGCTCGAGAAAGCTGCTGCGTCGAGTGATCAGAAGGTGCTCCAGGAGGGTGAGCGGAGCGAGCACGGCGATCGAGGCCAGCGCCAGCCAGTGACTGGACTCAGGCAGCACCGCGCCGGGGTCGAGGGCGTGGCTCAGCAGATGGAACGCCGGCAGAACGCCCACCAGCAGGGCGACAGGAACCTCCAGGCGAAGCCGCCGGGGCGCCGGGGGATCGAGCTGGAGGCCCGCGGAGCGGCGGTGGCGCAGGCGCGCCCAGAGGACCAGCGCGAGGGCGGTGAGGGCGGGCAGCGCGAGGCTCTCGGGCACGAGGGCCGCCGCCGCGCGCAGGGCGAAGACCGCGGCGCCCACCGCCATCAGGAGCCGCCAGCGGGGCGAGGAGCGCCGTGCCGCGCTGATCGCTAGAACGAGGCAGATCGCCGCCTCGAGAGCGGCGATCTCGAGGCCCGAAAGCCCCTCCTGCTCAAGCTCCCAGGAAGGCGCCAGGTGCCAGTAGAAAACGGCCGCCAGCGCGAAGAGAAAGGTGCCGGTCAGCTGCAGCTGCCGCAGCTGGCTGGGCGGCTTCTCGGCGTGTCGATGGCTGCGCAGGTCGAGGGCCAGAACGATCGGCAGATACGCGAGCAGGCGCAGGGCGTCGATGCTGGGCTCTAGGATCGGCGAGGCGCCGAGGGCGAGGAGCAGGGCCAGCAGGCAGGCGAACCAGGTGAAGAAGAGGCTGCCCGCCAGCCTCAGCCAGAAAGCCTGCTCGCGCTCGTTCGGCAGGCTGCCGGCGCGGTGATAGAAGGCGGCGATCGCCGGCAGCAGCAGGATCGGCTCGATCCACAGGCGCGCCTCGGCGCCGGCCAGCGTCGGCAGCAGACCCAGGCAGGCGAGAGCCATCAGCGCGGTGGCCGGCGGCCAGCGGCCCGGAAAGGGCGGCGGAGCCTCGACGCGGATCTCGGTGGTCACGACGAGACCAGCAGCAGCAGTGCGAGGATCAGTCCGTTGTGGATCATGTGGACGGTGATCGGCGCGATCAGCGAGCCTCGCCATTCCCGGATCAGGGCCAGGGCGATGGCGAGGGCGATGAGAAAGGGCAGGCCGGCGAGTCCCTGGGGGTGCAGGGCGGCGAAGGTGATGGCTACCAGGGTGGCGGAAGCGAGGGGCCCGAGGCGCTCTCTGAGATAGTGAAAAAAGGCGCCGCGAAAAACGTTTTCTTCCACGATGGGCGCCCACAAAACGGCCGCCGACACCACGATCAGGAGGTCCAGGGTGCTCGAGGACTTCACCCAATCGACGATCGGGTGGTAAGGCTGCTGGTCGCCGAACCGAGCGATCAGGACGGTCATCGAAAAACCCAAGGCGAGAAGGGGAGCGGACGCTAAGTAGCCGACGATGCCGGCGCCGATCTCGCGCCACGGGGAGGCGCCCGGCGGCCAGCCGAGGGCGAGGCCCAGCTCATCCCTCGAAACGCCCCGCTGAAGGGGCCAGATCAGGGCGAGCAGCGCCAGCCAGTTGAGGAGCAGGGGCCAGCGCCCGCCGCCCCCGGCCATCAGCGCGCCCGAGGCGGCGCCTAACACCTGGAGGGCGACGATGAAAAGAAGGAGCGACTCGAGATAGGGCCGCCTGGAGGCCGCCTCGGAGCCCTCGAGGAGCCCGCGATAGCCCGACCGCAGCCGGCCCGAGCGCCACCACATCCAGGCGAGGAAGGCGAGGCCGCAGCCGATCGCGAAGGCCGCGAGGGCGCCGACGCTGCCGATGACCAGGCCGAGCGCTAGGCGGCGAGCGCCGGCGACGAGCCGGTCTTCCCCGCCCTCCGCCAGAGCCACGGCCAGCTCTCCGTACCAGCCGTGGCCGTCGGTGAGTCGCTGGCGCGCGTCTTCCTCAAGGGGCGGCGCGGCGCCACCCGGCCGCTCGAGCCCGCGCCGCCGCGCGAGGGCGGCCTCGAAGGCCCGCAGATCCTCCTCCAGGGCCGCGAGATCCTGAGCTTCCTCCGAGAGGTCCAGGACCTCGCGGCGCACCGCCTCGAGCCGCGCGTCGGCGTCCTCGCTCCTGCCGAGGGCCTCGAGGAGCGGCACCTGCCGAAGCCGATCGACGGGGGTGAGAGCCCCGCGGCCCGCGCTCGTCACCAGCTCGTCGAGCTGCGCTCCGCCGGGGTCGAAGCTCGAGAGCAGGGAGCCGACGCCCAGGGTGTAGCGGCCGAGGAGCTCCAGCTCGCCGGCCGGGCCGGCGGGGCTGTTCTCCGGAATTTCCCGGGGCACCATCTGAGCGGCCAGGAGACTCAGCAGGGCGATCGCGATCACGGCGGCCTGCAGCAGTCGCTCGGTGAGATCGACAGCCCGTTCCGGGCGCGGAGAATTTTCCATGGACAGGGCTAAAGTATCACTCGGCCCGCGGCGAGGAGCTGGGCATTCGCTCTCCCGCGGTCGCGGAACCGCCCGGCCGCTAGCCGCCGGCGCGGAGCTCGTCCGAGCTCACCAGCTCGAGCGCGTGGTCGACCATGGAGTCGCCGTCGAAGAGAAAGCGGCCGCGAAACGGCCGGCCCGCCAGCATGTGGGGTAGCCAGAGGCGGTCGTCCTCCCACATTTCGTCGAACGGGATGCGGTCGACGGGCGTCCACAGGGGAATGGCCTCGTCGGTCTCTCGGGCTTCACCGAGACAGTCGTGGGAGCTGAAAACGTGCACGTCGAGGCCGTAGCCGTCGAGGAATTGAAAGCTCAGGCGGCCGGCCAGCTGCACCTCGAGGGGGGTGACGTGAAGCTCCTCCTGGGCCTCGCGCACGGCGCATTGGGCGGGCGTCTCCCCGGGGTCGAGGCGGCCGCCCGGGCCGTTGATTTTGCCGGCGCCGAGCCCGCGCTTCTTGCGGATCAAGAGGATCTCGCCGTCTCGGCAGACGAAGACCAGGGTGGCGCGGTCGGTGGGCCGCCAGGCCTGCCAGTCGAAGGTCGCGACCCGGGTCTCGGGGCCCAGGGCCGCGCCGCCGCCGGTGCTCAAGGCTCGGCGTCGCTCTGGGCCGACCGGATCTCGCCGCCGGGGGCGTCGTCCCCCTGGCCGTGGATCGCCACGCGGTTGCGACCGGCGCGCTTGGCGGCGTACATCGCCTGGTCCGCAGCGTGGTAGAGGTCCGCCGAGGTGTGCATTTCGCCGTCCAGGTGAGCGACGCCGAACGAGCAGGTGATGTCGAGCCGCACGTCGGCGTACTCGAAGTCGGCCTCGTTCAGGCGCTGGCGAATCTTCTCGGCCAGCTGGGCGGCGCCGGCGTCGGAGGTCTCCGGGCAGAGGATCGCGAACTCCTCGCCGCCGAGCCGCGCAAAGACCTGCTCGGGCCGCAGGAACGGCTGCACCTGACGCACGATCTGCTGCAGCACAAAGTCGCCGCACAGATGACCGTGGCTGTCGTTGACGGTCTTGAAGTGATCGATATCGAAGTAGATCAGGCTCAGCGGGCGGCCGTGGCGGTGGGCGCGGGCCAGCTCGCGGCCCAGCTCCTCGTCGAATTTTCGCTTGTTGAAGATTCCCGTGAGGCCGTCGCAGGTCACCAGGTGATAGATCGCCTCGTGGTACGCGGTCTCGGGATCCTTCTCGTGCAGAAACTTGAAGTGCAGGGCGCCGACCTGGAAGCGGTCGCCGCTGCGCAGGCGCTGGGCGCCGGCGATTCGAATATCGTTGACGTAGGTGCCGTTGGTCGAGCCGAGATCGTCGATGCGCACCACCGGTCCGTGATGCTCCAGGCAGGCGTGGTGGCGCGAGAGGGAGCGCACCCCGGGCATGCTGACGTCCGCGGAGCTTGATCGACCGATCTCCAGGGTGCTGTGGGGGGGCAGCCTGAAGCGCGTTCCGAGCATGCGGTCCTCGGGATGCGCGAAGAGAATCAGGTGCGCCTCGAACTCGAGGTCGCGTCGGTCGCGGCCGATCGAAGAGAGCTCGCCGGTGTCGAAGTCGGAAAAGACCGTCTGCTCGAGTTTGGCGCTCAGATCGTCGGTGGTGGACTCCGCCGACCTGCTTTTGCTCTTTTTGGTTGCCGAATCTCGGCCCATATGTCTTTTCGTCCCAGGCGTCTTCAGCGTTTTTTTAACGCGGTGAGAAGCCATGGTAGCAACGCTCCGAAAGGCCGGTCAACGCGCGCCGCCGGGTCGCCGCCGGGCGCGTTTGCTAGTCGTCTACCAGCTCGCTGGCCCGGCGCACCGCCTCGACCACCGCCTTGATCAGGGTAACGCGCACGCCGCCGGTCTCGAGGGCGAGGATGCCGTCCATGGTGCAGCCCGCCGGCGTGGTGACCTCGTCCTTGAGGCGCGCCGGATGGTCGCCGGTCTCGAGCACCATGTGGCCGGCGCCGAGGCAGGTTTGGGCGGCTAGCTCGGTGGCCACCGCGCGCGGCAGCCCGACCTTGACGCCGCCCTCGGCCAGCGCCTCGATCACGATGTAGAGAAAGGCCGGGCCGCTGGCCGAGAGCCCGGTGGCGGCGTCGAAGTGCTTCTCGTCGAGCAGCAGGCTGCGGCCCATGCGCGCGAAGACCTCGAGACCGGTGTGCAGATGCTCTTCGCCAGCGTGGCGGCCGCCGCAGATCGCGGTCATGCCGTGGCCGATGCGCGCGGGGGTGTTGGGCATGGCGCGCACCACCGGGATGGCCCTGTCCTGGCCGATCGTCTCCTCCATCTGCGCCGTGGTCAGGCCGGCGACGATCGAGAGCAGCAGCTGCTCGGGGCGCAGCAGATCGCGGATCTCCCGCAGCACCGAGGGCGCGACCTGGGGCTTGACGCAGAGCAGCACCACGTCGGCGCTCTTGACCGCGGCGGCGTTGTCGAGGCTGGTGGTGACGGCGAAGCGATCGGCGAGGTAGTCGAGCCGCGGGGTGTGGAGGGCGGTGACCACCACCTCCCGCGCGCGCACCACCCCCGACTCGACCAGCGCCGAGATCAGCGTTTCGCCCATGCGGCCGCCGCCGAGAACGGCCAGCCGTCCGAGGCTCACCCGCTCGTCGTCGTCGGCTCCGTCCGAGGCTCGGTGTGTCGTGGTGTGGGTCATTGCCGACTCCTTCTCAGCGGCCGCTCAGCATGGCGCGCATCACGTGACCCGCCACCTGGGGATTCTCGCGCAGCCGGCGCATGGAGTAGAGGTACCAATCGCTGCCGTAAGGCACGTAAACCCTGAGGGGGTGCCCCTCTTCGATCAGGATACGGCGCAGCTCGGCGTCGACGCCGAGCAGCATCTGGAATTCGTAGCGCTCCCGGGCGATCCCCAGGCGATCGATCAGGGCGACCGCCTCGCACACCAGATATTCGTCGTGGGTGGCGATGCCGACGAAAACGTCCTGGCGCAGCAGTTTCTCGAGCGCCGCCACGAAGTTGCGGCGCACCGTGTCGTGGCCCTTCCAGGCCGCGGCGCGCGGCTCGATGTAGATGCCCTTGCACAGCCTGACGTTCGCCTGCTCGGCGGGCAGCTCGGCGATGTCGCGCAGGGTGCGGCGCATATAGGCCTGGAAAACCGGCCCGACGGCGCCGTATTTCTCGTGCAGATAGCGGTAGGTGCGCAGGGTGGGATCGGTGGTGTGGCGATCCTCCATATCGAGCCGAACGAAGCACTGGCGCTCGGCCGCTTTCTCCATCAGCCGATCGTAATTCGTCCGGCAGGCCTGCTCGTCAAGAGCCAGGCCCAGCTGGGAGGGCTTGGTGGAGATGTTGCAGTTGAGCCCGTATTGGTGAATGCCGTCGATGATCTTGCAGTAGGTCTCGGTCGCTTCGTCGGCCTTCGAGAGATGCGCGATCTCCTCGCCGAGCAGGTCGAGGGTGCAGGAGGCGCCCTCGGCGTTGAGGCTTTTCACCGTGTCCACCGCCTGCTGAAAGCTCTCGCCCGCGACGTAGCGCGACGCGACCTTGCCGACGATGTATTTCGGCACCACGGGCAGGGTGGTGACCACCAGTCGATCGAATAAAGACATACCTGAAACGCTCCTTGGCCGTGCCTCACGATTCTCTCTTTTTCCGCCCGTTCTTGCCAGCCCGCGTCCGGGCGCGCCGGCAGGCGGAACCGCTCCCTCCGCGCTCGGGATCGCCCGGTTGTCGCCCCCGTTGAGAGCTGGGACAATGCGGCGATGAGCCAAGGCCCCAAACATCCGCGACCCAGCCTGCCCGATCTCGAAGTCTCCGGGCGGCCGGCGGCGGAGGACCCCGCCGGCGTGCGCGGGAGCGACGCCGATCTCGCAGTGGCGGCCGAGCGAGTGACGCGGGCCCTTCTCGAGGGCCGCGGTCGTCGCGGCGGCGAGCGCGTAGCCCACGCCGCCGAGCCCGGCTGCGCCTGGGTCGCCGGTCTCTTCGGCCTGTGGCGCGCCGGCGGTTTCGCCGTGCCGCTGGCGATGTCGCATCCGGCGAGGGAGCTCGCCTACGTCCTCGAGGACTCGCAGGCTTCGAGGGTGCTGGCCACGGCGGATCTCGAGCCGCGGATTCGCCGGGCCGCCGAGGATCTCGGGGGCGCGGCGCCCGAGATCCTCCCTCTCGACGAGATCCTGGCGACCGGAGAGCCGCTGCCCGGCGCCGGGGCGCCTCGGCCGGCGGCGCCCCGTCCGGAGGATCCCGCGCTTTTGATCTACACCTCGGGCACCACCGGGCGGCCCAAGGGCGTGGTCCTGAGCCACGGCAATCTGCGCGCCCAGGTGCGCAGCCTGCAGGAGGCCTGGGCCTGGCGGCAGGACGACCGCATCCTCGAGGTGCTGCCTCTTCACCACATTCACGGCATCGTCAACGTGGTGCTCTGCGCCCTCGCTTCGGGGGCGCTGTGCAGCTTCGAGCCGCCGCCCTTTGACCCGCGCCGCACGTGGGACGCGCTGGCCGAACGGGCGATCACCCTTTTCATGGGCGTTCCCACCCTCTACGTGCGCCTCGCCGCCGCCTGGGACGAGGCCGACGCGAAGACCCGCGAGCGCTGGTCGCGGGCCGCTTCCGGCCTGCGCCTGATGGTCTCGGGGTCGGCCGCCCTGCCGGTGCAGGTCTTGGAGCGCTGGCGGGAGATCACCGGGCACACCCTGCTCGAGCGCTACGGCATGAGCGAGATCGGCATGGCGCTGTCGAATCCGCGGATCGGCCGGCGCCAGCCCGGCGCCGTGGGAGCGCCCCTGCCCGGAGTCGAGGTGCGGCTGGTGGACTCCCGCGGGCTGCCGGTGGCCGACGGCGAGGCCGGCGAGGTGGAGGTGCGCGGGTCGACCGTCTTCCGGCGCTATTGGCGTCGTCCCGAGGCTACCCGGGAGGCCTTTCGCGACGGCTGGTTTCGCACCGGCGACATCGCCGAGCGGCAGGGCGGCGTCTACCGGCTCCTCGGCAGGGCGAGCGTCGACATCTTGAAGAGCGGCGGCGAGAAAGTCTCGGCCCTCGAGATCGAGGCCGTGCTGCGCGATCACCCGTTCATCGCCGAGTGCGCGGTGGTGGGGGTGCCCGATCCGGAGTGGGGGCAGCGGGTGGCGGCGGCCGTCGAGCTGGCACCCGGCAGCGCCCTCAACCTTGAGACCCTGCGCCTATGGGCGCGTCAGCGGCTGGCGATCGCCAAGGTGCCGAGCCTTCTGCTGTGCATCCCGGCGCTGCCGCGCAACGCCCTCGGCAAGGTGCAGAAGCCGCGGGTGAGAGAGCTCTTCGAGGGCGCTTCTGGCGGCGACTAGGACCCGCGAGGGCGTGATAGCTTGCCGGCCGGCCTGAAGGCCGCATTGCGCCACCCTTCTCCGATTTCGCGACCTGCTCCCGGGACGATGATCTGCCAGCTCTGCTCCGCCAGCAATCCCGACGAGGCCGACTATTGCGCGCGCTGCGGCCATAGGCTGCTGGTGGTCTCGGGGGGCGGCTACACCGAGGAGGATCAGGACGCGTTCGACACCGCCGCCGAGGAGACCCTCTCCCTCGACGAGCACCTGCTCGAGAGGGTGTCGGTGCTGGAGGAGGTGGTGCGGCGCACGGCGCGCTCCATGCGCCAGGTTCTCGGCACGCTCTATAAGCTCGAGCAGAAGATCCTGATCAACCAGACCAGCACCGCGGCCCTGCGCGATCTGCTCGAGCGCAAGCGGCTGGTCGGCCGCCAGGAGTGGAGCGAGCTGTGGGAGGAGAGGGCCGACCGCCAGCTGCTGGCCCTCGAGAAGCGGGAGCGCTTCCAGCAGGTGCGCGACTCGATCGCCGGCCTGTACAGCGGCGAGCGCCGGGAGCGTTTCGCCGGGCTGCTGCAGCAGGCCGAGATGGCGCTTCTGGGGCTCGATATCGGCGGCGCCGTGGAGGCCCTGGGCGAGGCGCACGTTCTCGACCCGAGCAATCACGAGCTGTCGTTCTTTCTCGGCGAAACCTGCTTCAACGAGGGGCAACTCGGCGATGCCCTGCGGTTTTTCACCCGCGTTTTGGCGGTCAAGCCGCGGCATTTCGAGAGCCTGGTCTACAGCGGCGTTCTGTGCCACGAGAAGGGTCGGGAGGAGCGCGCCACGCGGCTCCTGGAGCGCGCCGTGGAGCTTTATCCGGACGCCTTCCTGCCGGCCTTCAGCCTCGGGGCGGTGCGCGCCAGCCGCGGACAGATCGACGGCGCCATCGCCTCCCTCGAGGCCGCCGTCGCCACCGGCGAGACTCTCCCCCAGGCTTCGTACCTTCTAGGCAGCTGCTATTTCGAGCGCCGGCGCCTGGGCCTCGCGATCCGCCACCTCGAGGACGCCGTGCGCCAGGATCCGGCCTTCGAGGAGGCCCACCTGCTGCTCGGGCTGGCCACCCTGGAGCGCGGCTGGCCGAGAAAGGCCCGGGCCTCCTTCAACGCGGCCCGGCGCCTCCAGCCCTGCCGGCTGGAGTACCGCGAGCTGGTGCTTTTTCTGGGGCCGGCCGAGGAGCTTTTCGCCGCCCTCGGCGAGGGGGCCGGAGAGGCCCTGCGCGAGGCCGAGGCGGCCCTGGGCGCGGGTCAAGAGCGCCGCGCGCTCTCGGCCTTTCGCCGCGCCCTGGCGTTTGACGTCGAGCAGTCGGGCGGCGAGGCCGGGTCCCCGGCGCTGGGGGTGGTCTACGCCGCCGCCTGCGTGGCCATGCGCCGGCTCGAGGAGGCGGAATCAGCGGTTCAGCGCGTTCTCGACGACGCCCCGGGCGAGCCCTTCGAGTCGGTGGCGCGGGCGGCGTGGATCGAGGCCCTGCGCGATCACGGGAGGCTCGCCGAAAGCGGGCGCCTGGCGCGCGAGCTGATCGATCGGGCGGAGGGCGACCGGGCCCTCGGCCTGGCCTATTTCGAGATGGCGAGCCACCTCGCCGAGACCGGCGACGACCCCGATCTCGCCCTCTCCTGCGCCGAGCGGTCCCTGGGCCTTCTGCCCGCTGAGCTGAGCCGCTTTCCCCTGGCCGAGCGGGGCTGGGTGCTGCTGCGCCAGAAGTCGGGCGCCGGCTCGGTCCTCGAGGCGGCGGCCGAGTCCCTGGGCGAGGCGCGCTCTTTGGGAGCGTCCAAGCGCACGCTGACCCGCTTGGGGCTGGCGCGTCTCGCCGCCGGCGATCTCGAGGGCGCCCGCGACGCGCTGGAGGAGGCGTGGCGCCTCGAGTCGGGGCGCGGCGGCCTGCAGATCACCGTGCTCGAGGCCCTCAAGGACGGCGCCCGCCTGCTCCAGGACGCCTCGCCCCGGGCCGCCTCGGGCGGCTGAGGGCCCGGGCGCGGCGGCGGCTCGGCGCGCCCCGGACTCCGATAAGATCCGGCCTCTTAAGATTCTGCCGCCCAACCCACCCCCTGCGGAGACGAGCCATGCGCTGGAGCCAGTACTACCTCTTTACCACCCGAGAAGTGCCGAAGGACGCCGAGGTGGTCAGCCATCGGCTGATGATCCGAGCCGGCATGACCAAGAAGGTGGCCGCCGGCATCTACACCATGCTGCCCTTCGGCTGGCGGAGCCTGCGCAAGCTCGAGACCATCGTGCGCCGCGAGCTCGATCGCATCGGCGCCATGGAGCTGTCGATGCCCACCGTGCAGCCGGCCGAGCTGTGGCGGGAGTCCGGGCGCTGGCAGCTCTACGGCAAGGAGCTGCTGCGCATCGCCGATCGCCACGGGCGCGAGTTCTGCTACGCCCCGACCGCCGAAGAGGTGATCACCGACGTGCTGCGCAAGGACGTGCGGAGCTACCGCCAGCTGCCGTTCAACGTCTACCAGATCCAGTCGAAGTTTCGCGACGAGATCCGGCCGCGCTTCGGCCTGATGCGCGGCCGCGAATTCCTCATGAAAGACGCCTACTCCTTCCACGCCGACGCGGAGTCCCTCGACGCCACCTATCGGGAGACCCGCGACGCCTACCGCCGGATTTTCGAGGCCTGCCAGCTCGACTACACCATGGTGGAGGCCGACACCGGCAATATCGGCGGCTCCGACTCCCACGAGTTCATGGTGCTCGCCCAGACCGGCGAGAGCGACATCGTGAGCTCCCCGGGCGGCGGCTACGCGGCCAACACCGAGAAGGCGGTCACCGGCGCCCTCGAGGCGCCCGACACCGGCGCGGCGCGGGAGATGCGCGAGGTCGCCACTCCGGACCAGAAGGCGGTGGCCGACGTCGCCGCGTTCCTCGACCGGGATCCCTCGCACTTCGTCAAGACTCTCCTCTACACCAGCGAGACCGAGGAGATCGTGGCGGTGTGCATCCGCGGCGATCGCGAGGTCAACGACATCAAGCTGCAGAACGCCCTCGACGTTCAGTATCCGGTGCTGGCGTCCGATGCCGAGGTCGAGCGGGTGACCGGCGCGCCCACCGGATTCGCCGGCCCGGTGAGCCTTGAGGGGGTGCGCATCCTGGTCGATCCGAGCGCCGCGGCGCTGTCGAATTTCGTGTGCGGCGCCAACCGGGCAGACGCCCATCTGGTGGACGTTCACTGGGAGCGCGACGTGCCCCGCGGCGAGGAGATCGACCTGCTGCTCGCCGACGCCGGCGATCCCAGCCCCGACACCGGCGAGCCCATGCAGAAGACCCGCGGCATCGAGGTCGGGCATATCTTCAAGCTCGGCACCAAATACTCGGAGGCCATGAGCTGCCGCTTCCTGGACTCCGAGGGGAAGGACGAGCCGATGATCATGGGCTGCTACGGGCTCGGCATCGGTCGTACGGTGGCCGCCGCCATCGAGCAGAATCACGACGAGGACGGCATCATCTGGCCCAAGCCGCTGGCGCCCTTCACGGTGCTGCTGATCGCGCTCAACGCCAACGACCCCGAGGTGCAGGCGGCGGGCAGCGAGATTTACGGCCAGCTCCAGGACGCCGGCCTCGAGGTGCTCTTCGACGACCGCGATGAGCGGCCCGGCGTCAAGTTCAAGGACGCCGACCTGATCGGCATTCCGGTGCGCGTGGTGGTGGGAAAGCGCGGCCTGGCCGAAGGCACCATCGAGGTGTCGCTGCGCCGCGACCGCGAGAAGCACGGCGTCGCCCGTTCCGAGCTGATCGCCAAGGTGGTCGAGCTGGCGGGCTAGCGCCGCCCCCCCTCCCTAGAGGTAGCCGAGGGCCTTGAGCTGGGACTCGGTCTCGGCGTCGAGGCCCTGGCCGCTTCTGCAGGTCCCGATCGAGGTGTCGATCAGGGCGTTGAACGGCTCGTCGCGAGTGTGCAGCCACAGCTCCTTGCGCAGGCTCTCGAAGATCTCGGGGTGCTGGTCCTTGACGTCCTTCGTCTCGCCGGGGTCGGCCTCGGTGTCGTAGAGCACGAAGGCGTTGCCCACCCCGCCGACGAAGCGCTGGGCGCTGCGGTTGGGGGCGTAGATCAGCTTGAACTTGCCCTGCCGGGCGCTGTGCTGCCAGTTGGGCAGGGCCATGCCGGCCTCGCCGAAGATGATTTCCCGCTCCTCGCGCTCCTCGCCGAGCAGCAGGGGCACCAGGGAGTGACCCTGGAGATAGCGGCCCTGCTCCAGCTCGATGTCGGCGACCTCGAGGAGGGTCGGCATGAGGTCGATCAGCGGCACGGGCGAGTCCACCACCCGCGGCTCGAGGGCGCCGGGATAGTGCATGATCAGCGGCACTTCCTGGCAGGTATTGAAGGCGAAGCGGCCGTGGTCGAAGTAGAAATAGTGCTCGCCCAAAGACTCACCGTGGTCGGAGGTCATCACGGTCAGGGTCTTCTCCAGCAGGCCGCGCTCCTCCATGCCGCCGAGCAGGCGCTCGACCTGCGAGTCGGCGTAGGCGATCTCGGCGTCGTAGCGCGCGCGGTAGAAGTCGAGCTCCGTACGCCCGTCAAGAACCATGCGATAGCCGACCTGCACCATCTGCTGGTTGGGGTTGTCGGCCACCGAGATCTGCTCGGTGGGATCGAAGAATGCGTCGTCCTGAAAGCGGTCCCGATAGGGCTCGGGGGGCGCGTACGGATGGTGGGGATCCAGGTAGTGGACCCACAGGAAGTAGGGCTTGTCGGGGGCGAAGCGGCCTAAGGCCTCGAGCGCCTGGTCGGTCACGAAGCCGGCGCCGTTGGGGTCTACGCCTTCGGGCACCTCCATCTTCCAGGTGTCGATGAAGCTGTCAAAGCCCTGGTCGTACAGCAGCTCGGAAGCCACCGCGCCGTTGGAGACCACGGCGTGGCTGCTGTAGCCCT
Source organism: Acidobacteriota bacterium (assembly GCA_039027015.1). Lineage (GTDB taxonomy): Bacteria > Acidobacteriota > Thermoanaerobaculia > Multivoradales > J023 > JAUIJL01. Next base: position 14,080 of record JBCCLG010000017.1, read on the forward strand.
GCTCCTGGAGAATCTCGGCGAGCATGCGGAACTCGCACGGCAGCTCGATGCCGACGTGGCGCACGATGCCGTTGTCGGAGGGGTAGGTCGCGGTCAGCATCGACGCGAAGCTCGGCCCGGTCTTGGGCCACTGAACCGTCGCCGAGGCGAAGCGCACGCCCTCGCTGGCCAGGCGGTCGAGGAAGGGGGAGGTCTGCCTCTCGTAACCGTAGACCGAGAGGTGATCGGCGCGCAGGGTGTCGATGGTCACCAGGAGAATGTTCGGTCTGCTGCCGCGCACGCCGTCGTCCGGTCTCGGCTCGCTCGTGGGCCCGGGCGCCTCGCCGCAGGCGGACAGGAGGATGAGCGCAGAGGAAAGGAAGACTCCGCGCGCTCGCCGCAGGGGCGCTAGGAAAAGCGGGCGTAGAAGAGCTGATGATGGCCTCATGCGGCGGATGATACCGCTTCTAGAAGCCGCGCCGACAGGCTCACGCCGACCCCCGAGGCCCCGCGGCCGAGGCGCCGTGCGTGCGGCGCTAAGGCAGGCCGATCATCGCGACGCCGCCGCCCCTGCCGCCGGCTCCGGGCGGTGCCTCGGAGGGTGCCGCGCCCCTCCTGGGCACGAAGAGGTGGCGCATGCCGCCGAGCAGCCTGTTGAGGGGGTTGCCGCGGTCGAGAAAGCCGACCACCGGCGTACGCCTCACGCCGAGCTCGCGCTGCAGCTCGAGAAGCTCGAGGCTGCCCGGATCGACCTCGAGCCCGGTGCGCACCGCCTCGTAGGCCTCGCGGCGGTAGTTGGCCGAGAGCAGGCAGGTGCGGGCGAGGAGCACGTAGTTCTCCGTCTGGTAGAACTCCATGCGCAGGGCGAGGCGGCAGAGCTTGACGCCGGCGGGAACGTTGCGCTTATAGCGCGCCAGGCCGTAGCCGAGGTAGGCGTAGCAGATCGATGGGATGCCGCGGATGACCTTGCCGTGGGTCAGCCAGGCGAGGTCGGACAGCCCGTCGTTCCACTCGCCCGCGCGGCAGCTTTCGACGCCGCGGTCGCAGACCGAGCGCAGTCGCTCGAGCTGGCGGCGTCTGGCTTCAGGGGTCGAAGGACGCTGCCCCGCAGAGGATGCGGATCGTGCCATGGGATGGATCTCCAAAGTCTAATGAATAGAGAGATCCTATCCCGTATATTTGCAATCTGCAATATGGCGATGCTTATCTGGCTGCGCCGCGCCGAGGTCTCTGCCGTCAGCCGCCGCTGCCCGCGATGGCGAAGGCTTCGCCTAGCGGCCCGGCGAGGCGCGATTCGAGCCAGCGCCGATCCCACCACTCGAGGGGCTCGACCATCACGCCCCCGACCACCACCGAGAAGTGCAGGTGATCGCCGCCGGCCATGCCGCTGACGCCGGTGCGCCCCAGCTCGGCGCCCCGGGTGAGGCTGTCGCCGGACGCGACCGACATCGAGGAGAGGTGGGAGTAGAGGGTGAGAAGGCCATAGCCGTGGTCGATCACCACGGTGTTGCCGTAGATGCCGAAGTATTCCGCCAGCATCACCCGCCCGCTTTCGGCGGCGGGTACCGGGGCCCGGCGCACCGAGGCGAGGTCGTGGCCGAGGTGGGTTTGCTGGTCGATCGCCTGGCCGTTGAAGAGGTAGGTCCTGCGGTCGCCAAAAACCGCCATCACGCGGCTCGAGGGCAGCTGGTCGAAGGCGCCGCGCCACAGGCGCTCGGGGGTTGAGCGGGCGCTCATCTCGCGCAGCCTCTCAGCGCCCAGGCGGCGCAGGTTGCGGTTGACCTCGAGGTAGTCCTGCAGCAGATCGCCGCTCGGGCTGACCTCGGGTGAGTTGTCTAGGATCGCCGGCACCACGCTGCGCAGAAAGTCTTCCGAAAGGCGGATTTCATCGGCCGTGAAGCGGCGCGCGTCAAACCGGCTCAGGAACTGCCTCTCGGCCCGGTTGCCCAGCTCGTCGGCGGCGAAGAGCACGATGTCGCCGGAGTCGGTGAGGTCGTGGGGCACGCCGTAGAGCACGAAATGGGCGGATCCGTCGGGGTCGCCGTCGGCCCGAGGCAGCGGGTGTCCGAGAACCTCGAGCTCCCCCACGCGCACGCCGTGCCGCACGGCGCGCTCGCCGATGCTGTAGACCACGGCGCCGCTGCCGCCCTGGCGCACCACGGGACGATCGGAGACGAGCTGCAGGGCGGGGGGCTGCAGCTTGACCGGCAGGGTCGAGGTTTCGCGGAGCGCCTTGGGGGGCAGCAGCCAGGTGCCCGCGGCCTCGGTCTCGACCGTGAGCTCGACGGTGCCTTCCTGGAGGTCGGGCTGATGCTCGGTGCCGAGCTGGACGGTCACGGCGCGCTCGGAGGTCACGGGTCGCCAGAGGGCCCACCCGGCCCGCGGGGCGTGCTCCTCGGCGAGCAGCTCGATGCCGCCGGGATCGGCGAGCACCCTGAAGGAAGACAGGCCCCGGGACGGCTCGGTGAGGGTGATGGTGATGGAGGTCGAGGGGCCGACGGCCGGCAGGGAAGGGGCAAAAGCGACGGCGGGGGCCGGGCCCCGGCGCAGCCCGAAGTAGCCGGCGGCGGCGATCGAGGCGATCAGGCCGAGGAGAAGAACCGGAGGGATGCGTCTTTTCTCGCGATGTCGGGACATCAGCAGACCTCGTGGGTGGAGAGAAGAGAGAGGGAAGGCCGGCCGGCCGGGAGGGTCGAAGGAGAGCGTCGGCGCGGCGGCGAGAGGGAGAGGTTAGCAGCCCTCGCGCTCCTTCCGACCCTCGGCAAGGCGGCTCGAACGTCCGGGCCGGCGAACGGCGGTGTTCGAAAAATCAGACGCCTCGCGACGCCTCTCGAGCCTCGATCTGCGGACGGCGTCCGCGTCGGCCTGGCGGGCGCTGGCATCCGGCTTGCTGCAATTCGCCAAAAAACCGTGTCGAAAGGCGTCCCGCGCGCGGGAAACTGACCGCGTTGGCGCGCGGCCCCTCCCGGGGCTGGCCGGATTCGCCGCCGCTGTCGCGCCAAAAGGGCAGAGCATCGCCACGATAGTTTGCCTGGCACCGCCAAGATAATTTGCCCGCCACGATAATTTGCCTGGCACCGCCTCATCTCGGGCACCGCCTCATCTCGCCCCCGAGCCCGTCGCCTGGAAGAGACTTGCCTCCGAAAAATAATTTGCCTGGCACCGCCGCATCCCCCATCGCCTCGCCTCTGCCCGCGCCGAAAAATAATTTGCCTGGCACCGCCGCATCCCCCATCGCCTCGCCTCTGCCCGCGCCGAATCTGCCCGGCACCTCGCGCGCTGGCGCCGGGCGGTTATCCCACGCCTGTGCGCGGCTCGCCCTCGGCGTGCTGCTCGCCCTGGTCGCCGCGCCCGCAGCGGCGGATCTGCCTCCTTTTGCCGAACCGACGTTTTTGATCGAGACCCTGCGGGTTGAGGGCCTCGGACGGGCCAGCTCTGAGCTCATCCTGTCCGAGTCGCTCCTCGAGGCGGGAACCCGCTACGGCGAGAGCGAGCTGAAGCAGGCGGTCTTTCGAATCCAGCGACTGCCATTTGTTCTCGACGCGAGCTTCGCGATCGAGAAGGGGAGCGAGCGCGGCAGCTACGTGCTGGTGATTCGGGTGGAGGAGATCCGCCGATGGTTTTTTGGCGAGGACGCGCGAATCACGGTTTTCACCAACTCGGTGGCCTTCGACGCCTTTGCCGGGCAGGACTTCTCGGCCAGCCTCTCGCCGCAGGTGGGGTTCCGCTTCTACACCGGCCGCTACGGCGTTTTCTTCGCCTCGATCGCCGGCAATCAGGGCCTGCAGCTCGGCTACACGCGCTATAACCTGCTGGATCGGCGGATCGTTTTGAGCGCCGGCTTCACGCCCAGCGGCTGCTGCCCCGTGGAGACTTTCTCCCTGGGTCTCGATCCGACCTTTTCCAGCTGGCAGACCGACGAGAGCCGGTCCGAGATCCGCCTGGCGCTGGGCGTGCCCCTGGGGCAGCGGACCAGCCTTCAGCTCGAGGCCACCGGCAGCTTCAGCGAGCAGGGACGTCGCCGGAACCTGCTCGGTCTCGACAGCAATCGCGCTGAGCTCGACTTCTTCGACCGCGCCCACGGCGACCTCAGGCTGTCGCTGACCTACGACTCGAGCGACGACCCGGTCTTTCCGACCACCGGCGTCCGAGCCATCGGCACCCTGGGTTTTGAGGGTCTGGAGTCGGACTTTGCGGTCGGCGGCAGCAACGCGCTCTTTCCGTTCCCGCGCATCGAGGTCCCCGCGGAGCTCGAGGACGGATTACCGACCTTCGAGAGCCGGCTGTGGCGCCTGAGCGCCAGCGTCGAACAGCATTGGGCGCTCAGCAGGCGCCTCACGGTCTCCCTCTCGGCTCGGCTGGCCGCGGGCGTGGGCAGGCTCGAGAATCTGCCGATCGTCGAGCAGGTGCGCGACTGCCCGCCCGTGGATTTCGACTGTCGACCCAGCGCCCTGCGCCTGATCGGAGGCGAGGACCTCGAGGTTTTCGAGAGTCTGCTCACCGCGGGGCTGTCGGCGGACGTCTGGGGGCCGCGGCGCACGCGGCGCTACGGTGATTTCCGCTTTGAGGCGGCGCTCGAGTTCGGCTACGACCGCACCTCGCCTTCCCTCGATCTCGAGGACAACCCGCTCTATCGCAAGGGCATCCTCACCTCCCTCGTGTTCCGCAACGAGTGGGGGCTTTTCCGCCTGAGCTTCGACATTCTCGACTTCGGGAACGGGCTATGAGCCTCGCCGGGCTGCTCCAGCGGCTGCTTCTGGGCGCGTTCGTGGCCCTGGGCGCGGGGGTCGCGCTGGCGGAGTCCGCGCTCGTCGAGGCGTCCCCTCCGCGGCTGGTGATCGACGGCGAGCGGATCTTTCTCATCCAGCTGCCGCCGGTTTTCGAGGACGAGGAGGTCGAGCGTCAGCTGGCCACGGGTCTCACCACGACCTTCGCCTTCACGCTCGACGGGCGCGACGAGGCGGGGCGGCGTCTGGAGGGCCTGGCGAGGGTGCAGATTCGCTACGAGCCCTGGGACGAGGTCTACTTCTTAGAGTCGTTCGCCCGGGACGGTTCGGCGATCCGCGAGCGGCTGCCCGACGCCGCGGCCCTCGCCGAGTTCTGGCGCGCCTTCAGGCTGGCGGTGCTGCACCAGCGAAGATCGAAGCCGGCGCCCAAGCCCTGGACCGTCACCCTCGACGTCATTCCGTTCTCGCGCGGCGAGCAGCGCGACACCCGGCGCTGGTTTTCCGAGTCGATGGAGCGCGAGGGCAGCGCGGAGGGAGCCGCCGGCGCCGCGGGCGAGCGCCCCGAGGCGCTGGGGGGCGTGGTCAATCGCCGGCTGGCGACCGCGATTAAGCGCCCCGCGGCCCACGCGCGCCCTCGACGCGGAAAACCACCGCCGGGGG